>DATNGU010000284.1:0-2330 GCA_035605775.1 Solirubrobacterales bacterium
AGCACCATCGGGTCAACATCACCGACGATGCGCTGGCCGCTGCCGCCGGGTTGGCTGACCGCTACATCTCCGACCGCTTCCTGCCCGACAAGGCGATCGACCTGATCGACGAGGCCGCCTCGCGGATGCGGATCAAGTCGATGAGCGCGCCGCCGGTCTACCGCGACCTCGAGGAGGAAGTGGAAAAGACGCGGCGCGAAAAGGAGTCCGCGATCGAGTCGCAGGAGTTCGAGAAAGCGGCCAACCTGCGCGACACCGAGCGACAGCTGACGACGCGCAAGCGCCAGCTCGAAGACGAGTGGTCCGAGGGCGACTCGGCCGAGCGGCCCGACGTCGGCGAAGAGGAGATCGCGGACATCGTCTCGATGTGGACCGGGATTCCGGTCTTCAAACTGACTGAGGCCGAGACCAAGAAACTGATCCGCATGGAGGAGGAGCTGCACAAGCGGGTGATCGGCCAAGAGGTCGCGATTACCGCCGTCTCCAAAGCGATCCGCCGCTCCCGTGCTGGAATCAAGGATCCGAAGCGGCCGGCAGGCTCATTCATCTTCCTCGGCCCCTCAGGGGTCGGCAAGACCGAGCTGGCACGTACCCTCGCCGAGTTCCTCTTTGGCGACGAGGAGGCGCTGGTGCGGATCGACATGTCCGAGTACATGGAGAAGCACGCGGTCAGCCGCCTGGTTGGCTCACCCCCCGGCTACATCGGCTACGACGAGGGCGGGCAACTGACCGAGGCCGTGCGGCGCAAGCCGTACAGCGTGCTGCTGCTCGACGAGATCGAGAAGGCCCACCCGGACGTCTTCAACATCCTCCTGCAGATCCTCGAGGACGGACGCCTCACCGACGCCCAGGGGCGCACGGTCGATTTCCGCAACTCGATCGTGATCATGACCTCAAACATCGGCGCCTCGGAGATCGCCAAGAACACCTCGATCGGCTTCACCGTCGCCGATGAGACCGGCATGTCCTACGGCGACATGAAGAACCGGATCATGAGCGACCTCAAAAAAGTCTTCCGGCCTGAGTTCCTCAACCGGATCGACGAGGTGATCGTCTTCCACAAGCTGGCCAAGAACGAGGTCAAGGAGATCGTCGACCTGATGATCAACCGAGTCCGCGTCCAGGTGGCCGAGCACGAGCTGCAGCTGGAGCTGACCGACGAGTCCAAGGACCTCTTGGTCGACAAGGGCTGGGACCCCTCGATGGGCGCCCGGCCATTGCGCCGCGCGATCCAGCGCTACATTGAGGACCCGCTTGCCGACGAGGTGCTGCGGCAGGGCCCGATGGTCCCCGGCTCGACCGTGCTGGTCGAGCGCGATGCCGCCGGCGACGAGGACGACAAACCGCTGAAGCTAACCATCGTCGTGCCAAAGAAGTCGGTGAAAGCGAAGCCCGAGCCGGAGAAGGTCGGGGTCGGCGCCAAGAAGGATGCTGCCGACGAGGACGACGATCCTCGTCAGGACGCAGAGCCCGCCGGCGACGGCGAGGCCTGAGCCTTCCCCTAAGGCATGCGCGAGCCTGGCCGCAGCGCCATCGGCACCTGGAGCGGTGGCCGGTTCATCCGCTACGGCGAGATGATCGACGAGCAGCGGTTGGAGGCGTTGCTGCGCCCCGGCGGCGGCATCGACACTGTCCTGACTGCTGACACCTACGGCCAGGGTGACGCTGACAGGATCTTGGGGCGCGCATTGGAAGGCGTGCCGCGCGACGACTTCTCCCTGGTTGGCGCGGTCGGCCACGACTTCTACGAGGGTGAGCGCGACGGCCCGCGTGGCTTTCCTCGCTTCACCGATTCGCGCCTGCGCAGCGCCGGCGACTACGCCGGCTACCTCCGCATGGCCGCCGAGCGCAGTCTCGAGCGCCTCGGCACCGATCGCTTCGATCTGCTGCTGCTCCACAACCCTGACCGCATCGGCTACTCCAGTGAGGCGGTCTGGGGCGGGATGGAGGCGCTGCGTGAGGCGGGACTGACTTGGCAGATCGGTGTTGCGCCCGGACCCGCCAACGGTTTTACCCTCGACCTGATTGCCTGCATCGAGCGATTTGGCGAGCGGATCGATTGGGCGATGATCATCCTCAACCCGTTCGAGCCCTGGCCCGGCGAGCTCTGCCTCGAGGCCGCCGCCCGCCACGGCGTCAAGGTGATCACCCGCGTGGTCGACTACGGCGGTCTTTTCTGGGGGGACCTGCGGGCGGGGATGGAGCTGGCCCAGGGCGACCACCGAGCATTCCGGCCCGACGGTTGGATTGAGGCGGGGTTGGAGAAGCTGGAGTTGGTGCTGCCGATCGCCGAAAGATCCAGGCTCACCCCAATTCAGCTCGCCTGCCAG
>DATNGU010000285.1:0-2455 GCA_035605775.1 Solirubrobacterales bacterium
AGCAGACCGAGGACGACCCTTACGAGCGGGCGGCGCAGACGATGGACGAGTGGCGGCAGGCCGGCGCTCTGGTCGCCGACTCCGAGCCGGCAATCTGGGCGATGACGCAGGACTACACCGGCCCCGACGGAACCGCCCGCACCCGCCACGGCATCCTCGCCAGGGTCCGGGTAGAGGACTTCTCCGCCGGCCAGGTCCTCCCCCATGAGCGCACCCTTCCCGGCCCGAAGAAAGATCGGCTCGACCTGACCCGCACCACCCGCCACAACCTCTCGCCGATCTTCTCGCTCAGCACCAAGGACCCCTGGCCGCTGGTCGCGGCCGGGGTGGAGGGGACCGAGCCGTGGGGCGAAGCGACCGACGAAGGCGGCACCGTCACCCGCGTCTGGCGCGTCAGCGACCGGGCGGTCCACGCCCAGGTAACCGAGCTGCTTGCGGGGGCCCAGCTGCTGATCGCCGACGGCCACCACCGCTACGAGACGGCGATCGCCTACCGCGACGAGGTCGGCGGCGAGGGCGACCACAACTTCACCTTGATGGCGCTGACCGGCCTCGACGACCCGGGCCTCACCGTCTTCCCCACCCACCGCCTGCTCTCTGGCTTCGGCGACGACCCGGAGCGCCAGCGCCGCTTCGGCGAGGGTCTGCGCGAACTGTTCGAGGCGACCGAGGTGCCGATCGAGCAGCTCGACCCGCTGGGCGAGGAGGGGGTCGGCGTCTTCGGCCTCTACGACTCTTTCCACAAGCGCGGCTTCCGCCTGCGCCTGAAGGACGCCGCCATCGCCGCCCTGGACGAGCAGCTGGCCGCCAAGCCCGCGGCCTACCGCCGCCTCGACGCGGCGATCCTCGAGACGCTGGTCTTGAAAGGTGTCGCCGGGCTGAGCGAAGACGACATCCTCGCCAAGCGCGGGCTCGGCTACTCCAAGAGCGTCGAGGATTCGCTCGCCCTGCTCGAGGCCGGCACCTACGACGTCGCCTTCATCCTGCGTCCGATCCCGGTCGACCAGGTCCGCGCGATCTGCGAGAGCGACGAGAACATGCCGCCGAAGTCCACTTACTTCTTTCCAAAGGTGCTGACCGGCCTGGTCTTCAATCCGGTCGACTGAAGCCGCGCGGCGTAGGATCACGCCGTGGTCAAGATCTACACCAAGAAGGGCGACGACGGGACCACCTCGCTCTGGTACGGCGGTCGTGTCCCCAAGCACCACGGCCGCACTGAGGCCTACGGGTCGCTTGACGAAGCCTGCTCTCAGCTGGGCGTCGCCCGCGCCCTCTGCGGTCTTGAGCGGGCCGAGCTTGCCGCCGACATCCTCCGCCTCCAGGACGACATCTTCGTCGCCGGGGCAGAGCTTGCCACGGCGCCCGAGGCAGCGGAGCGACTCGAAGACGGCGTCAGCCGCACCACCGAGGCGATGGTCGCGGAGCTCGAGCAGCGGATCGACCGCTACATGAGTGAGGTCGAGCTGCCGCCCCAGTTCGTGATCCCAGGCGGCAACCAGCTCTCCGCCCAACTCGATGTCGCCCGCACCATGATTCGCCGTGCTGAGCGTCACATCAGCGCCCTCAACGAGAACGGCGATCTTGCCGGCGAGACCGTCATCCACTTCGTCAACCGTGCCTCCGACCTCGCCTACGCGATGGCCCGCTTCGCCGATGTCGACGACCCGGCGCTGTTCGAGGGCCGGCGCAAGGCCTAGCCGGTGAAGGTCGTCGCCCGCCGACGCGAGGGGTACGCGCACGACGTCGAGATCGAGGGCGGCCACACGATCGTCGTCGACGAGCCGCTTGCCGCGGGTGGGACGGATACCGGTCCCTCCCCCACCCGACTCGTTGCCGCTGGCCTCGCCAGCTGCGTCGCGGTGACGATGGAGATGTACGCAGAGCGCAAAGGCTGGGACGTCGGGACAGTCGAGGTTGAGGTCGACGTCGAGTACGAGGGCTTCGCGCCGCGGTCCTTCAAAGTGACGCCGCATCTGCCGCCGGGCCTGAGCGATGAGCAACGGCAACGACTGCTGGAGATCGCCCGCAAGTGTCCCGTCCACAAGGCGCTGGCAAACGAGATCCCGGTCGCCTTCTCGGAGCCGAGGGAGGCGGAGCAGCGTGCATGACTACGTGATCGTCGGAGCGGGTTCCGCCGGCTGCGTCCTCGCCGCCCGGCTCAGCGAAGATCCTTCGGCCAGCGTGCTCCTGGTCGAGGCCGGCGGCAGCGATCGCCACCCCAACGTCAAGATCCCCGCCGCCTTCGCCAAGCAGTTCCGGACCAAGCGCGACTGGAACCTCGATACCGAGCCCGAGCCCCACTGCGAGGGCCGTTCGCTCTACATGCCGCGCGGTAAAGGCCTCGGCGGCAGCAGCTCGATGAACGCCATGCTCTACGTTCGCGGTCACCCACTCGACTACGAGCGCTGGGCGGCGAACGGCGCTCCCGGCTGGGGATGGGATGACATCCGGCCCT
>DATNGU010000286.1:0-4100 GCA_035605775.1 Solirubrobacterales bacterium
CTTCTCCGACCTCGCCTTCCGCGGCGTCCTCGCCGCCGGCTCAACCGCCGTCTGGCGCGGGATGATCAAAGTCGACCCGGGCGCCCAAGGGACCGACGCCTTCCAGGAGAGTCGCAACCTGTTGCTCTCCCCCGATGCCCACGCCGACGCGATCCCGGGGCTGGAGATCGAAGCCGACGACGTCCGTTGCACCCACGCCGCGGCGATCGCCCAGATCGACCGCGATCAGCTCTTTTACCTGACTTCGCGTGGGCTCGACCCGGCAGGCGCCAAGCAGCTGATCATCGAGGGCTTCCTGGAGTCTCTGGTGGAGCGCCTGGCCGAAGGGCCGGTGCGCGACGAGATCTCCGCGGCGCTCGAGCGCCGCCTCGCCGAGATCCTCTAAGCGGCGTGGGCGGCGCCAAGCGCGCCAGGGCCGCCCGCCAGATCAACCGTTGGCCACCGAGAGCAGGTACATGCCGAAGCAGGTGAAGGCGACCATCACCGCCAGCATCCAGTACTGCGAGCGCGCGGCCTGGCGATAGTCCTTCCAATAGGCGACGGCGCGATCGTGGGCCAGCGTGAGTCCGATCACGTGGCCAGCCACAAGAGCGCCGACCTGCACGTACCAAATCGTATTGGCGCTGAGCAGCCGGAAGTCGATGCCCGCCGAGGCGGTGCCGAAGAGGTCGGTGGTGCCCGTTCCCAGGGGGTCGGAGAGAAGGTAGGTGAACTGTGCCTGCTCCTGGAAGACGAAGAGGCTGAAGTAGTGAGCGACCAAGTAGGCGAATGCGATCGGGATCAGCGTGTGTGAGAACCCAGCCCACAGTTTCTTCAGTGGCGGAGCCCCGGGAACGCTCGCCATTCCCCGCACCCCGACCAAGTAGACGAAGGCGACGCCGGCAAAGCAGAGCGCGATGAAGATCGTGTCGGTCAGCCGCAGCGCCGAGGTCAGTCCGAAGCCAGCGTCGACGAGGCGGTTGAAGGTGCTTTCGAGTGCTCCCTTGAAAGCCCCCTCCGAGGCCCCGTCGAAGCTGGTGGTCGCAATCGAGGCGATCACGACAGCCGCCGAGCCCGGCACGGTCGCCCAGCGGGTAGCCGCCGAGAAGGGTCTGCGCACACCGAACCGGCCGTCCTCGACGCCGAAGCAGCCGAGCTGCCCGAACATCCCGAAATAGACCGAGAACACCTCGCCCGTGCGGCACCACCGCTCGACGCCGAACAAGGCCATCATCGCCAGCGTGTAGCCGCTGTAGAGGAGGGCGGCGACGGCGACCGGCTGGGGGGAGAGGCCCACCGCGACGCCGCCGCTCGAGCCGTAGACGATCTCCAGCCAGACGACCGCGATCAGCCCGATCGCGGCGGGCCAGCGCCCCAGCCTCTCCGGATAGCGCAGATGGGAAGGCGGTTGGCCGGCAAGGGCGGTAAACCCGCTCCCCACAACCCGGCCGATCGCCCGCCATGGGTTGAAAGGCCGAAAGACGTCGCCGAAGAAGACGCTGAACAGGGGAAAGCCGAGCCAGGCGGTGACGTAGAGGAAGGTCAGGGCGAAGTTGCGGTCGGGGGCTTCGGTGCCGCGCAAACCGGCGTAGATCGCCAGGCCGAGCAGAGACACCCCAACCAGGCCGCAGGCGATCTGGGCGGGCAGGCCGAGCAGGGCCCGCGAGAGCCCCGCCCCGAGGGGACGCCACCGGTCCCCCTCGAAGCGGGGCGCCCGCCAGCCGACCGAGAGCGCGAAGAAGGAGACGATCAGGACGATCGAGGCTCCCCAGGCGAACAGCCAGGCCGGGACCGGCAGGTCTTGGCGCGCGGCCAGCGCGTGCGCGAACGGCAGCAGGCTCACGGGTTGACTCGTAGCTCCGCGATCTGCTCCCCCAGTCCCTCCAGCTCGACCTCGAAGATCCCTTCAAGTTCAGCGGGGAAAGAGAACGAAACCGAGCCGCCGGCGGAAACGTCCTTCATCAGGTCGTAGCCGTGAACGTGAATCTCGTCGGCAACGTCGGAGCGGACCCTGAAGCGAACCTGTTCGCCGGCACCATATTCGAGCTCCTGCACCCCGCCGACCGGTTCGCCGTTGTGGATGACGATCGTCGTGGTGGCGGATTCACTGCCGCCACCCCCGGTCGTCGCACCCTTGCCGCTGGTGTTCGCACCCGTACTCGTGTTGTCGCTGTCGTCGCTGCTTCCACAGGCCGTAAGAGCGGAGACCGCGGCAAGCACGAACAGCAACAGCGCAGCCCTCTTTATCTGGTTCATCAAGCCATCTCCTCTCGATTGCAAGGTCCGCACCGGCGTCCACGGCCCAGCGGGCAGGTGGCGTCGGGTGCGCGGATTCGGTTTCGGGACGACTAGACGGGCGGCGCGCGGCCCGAGAGGCCAAGGGCGAGGAGAAGCCCACCGCGGGCGGCGTGTGAGGCGGGCGGCCGTGGGCGCCGCCAGTTGCCCGCGGCTCTGAGATTTGCCCGCGCCCGCGAGGCAAACCGCTCGGCAAGCCGCAACGCCGCCTCGCAGCCCGGGTAGCGCCCGAGCAGTAGCGCGGCGACGAGCAGCAGGAGCGGAACGGCCGCGATTGCGAACTCGATCATCGCTCGAACACGCTAGCGACCCCGCCCGCAGGACGTCAGGTTGCGCGGAGGCCGAGCCAGATAACTTCCCCGCGCCATGCGCCCCGAACGGGAGAACATCGCCGCGCCAGACTTGCCCGAGGGGATCGCGTGGATCGGCGAGGCGCCCCGCTCGATGCCGATTGCAACCGCGGGCGGCCCCGTCCTCGTCCACTTCCTCGACTTCGCCCAGCTCAACAGCGTGCGGACGCTGCCCTACGTCTCCGAGTGGGCGCGCCGCTACGCGCCACACGGCCTGACGACGATCGGGGTGCAAGCGCCGCGGTTCCCGTTTGGCGCAGAGCCAAGCGCGGTTGCGGAGGGGCTGGAGCGACTCGGGGTCGAGTTCCCGGTCGCGATCGATGCGGATCGCCGGCTCTGGCATGCCTACGGCTGCGAGGGCTGGCCCAGCCTCTTCCTTTGGAAGCTGGGAGGCGCGCTTGCCTGGTTCCACTTTGGCGAGGGGGAATACCGTGGCAGCGAGGAAGCGATCCAAACCGAGCTGCGTGAACAGGACGCGCTACGCGAGCTGCCCGACCCGATGGATCCCCTCCGCCCAACCGACGCGCCGGGAGCCAAGGTCATGCCGCCCACCCCTGAGCTGTTCCCCGGCGGCTCCTGGGAGCGGCCGTGGACGACAGGAGAGGACGGCGAATCGTTAGAGGTCCCATATGAGGCAGGCGGCCCCTTCGTCTGCGTCGAGGGATCCGGCGAGATCGCGGTCGAACTCGACGGTGTGGCGACAGAAACGGTCCAAGTGACGGACCCAGGCCTCTACCAGCTTGCCGAGCACCCCCGCCACGAGACGCATCGCCTCGTATTCCATCCCTCTCAGGGCCAGCGAATCTGGTCCATCAGCTTCGCCCCCGGTCTGCCCTGACGTCATATGTCGTGTTGATGACCCCATAGGGGTCAAAACACGTCAGATCATGCGCCGGCGGCGACCACTTCGCGGATCTTCTTGGGCAGCATGAAGCGCACGTCCTCGTGGACAGTACGCAGCTCGGAGACATCCTCCGCGCCGCGCTCGCGGAAAAGCTCGACCAGGCTCTCCACCAGCTCCTCAGGGGCGCTGGCGCCGGAAGTTATGCCAACCGTCTCCACTCCCCCGAGCCACTCCTCGCGGACCTGGGTGTGGTTGTCAATCAGGTGCGAGGCGGCGCCGTGTTCGCGCGCCACCTCGACCAGCCGGTTGGAGTTGGACGAGTTGGTCGAGCCGATCACCAGCACGAGGTCGCACTCGCGGGCGAGCTGTTTGACGGCGATCTGGCGATTGGTCGTCGCGTAACAGATGTCGTCGGACTTGGAGCTGACGATGGCCGGGAACTTGGCTCGCAGGGCGGCGATGATCTCGGCCGTTTCGTCGACCGAGAGGGTGGTCTGGGTGATGAACGCGACGCGCTCGGGATCGGGGACCTCGAGTCCCTCCACCTCCTCAGCGGTCTGCACGAGGACGATGCTCGCGGGAGCCTCACCGGTCGTCCCTTCGACCTCCTCGTGGCCCTCGTGGCCGATCAT
>DATNGU010000287.1:0-3005 GCA_035605775.1 Solirubrobacterales bacterium
AGCCGGAGATCCGGCTCGTAGCCGAGAAGATGCGCGCCGCCATGACTGCCTCGGAGCCGGCAGATCTCGGCTGGGGCGACTGGCATCTTCCACTGGTGCGCCCCGAGGACCGGGAGCAGGTCGCTTCGTTCGATGACCTAACCAAGATCTCAGCGGGTCGATGCGCTCGAGTCAGCTACCTGACCCACGCCGGCAAACGCGACCTGGATGCCGACATTGAGCTCCACGATCGTCTCTTGGAAAGCGGCCACATGTCTCCGCTGGAGCATCCGGCTCGGCCCATGAGCGAAGCCGAGCTGGAGGAGAGCGAATGGAGCGGCAACTTCCGTGGGTGGTTCTCCTACCGCAAGGGCATCTCCGGGGAGGCCAATCCGCTGGGCCCTACGGTGCCCGCTAGGGCCACCGAAGAGTTCGCCTCCGAGAGCACCGCAGCACCGGCAGTCGCGTAGCGAAGCTCAGTCGCGCTGCTTGCGCTTGCGGCGCTCGCCGTTTTCAAGTGCCGGTGGCTCTTCGACCTCGGTCGCCTCGCCGTCGATCGCGGGGTCGTCACCGTCCCCCATTGCCGCGCTGGCTTTTTCGCCCGGCGTCGGCCAGGGCTCAGCCTCGCCGCTGCGCCAAGCCGGTGGTTTGCCGCCCGGAACCACCCCTGCCAGCAGCAGGCCGAGGTAGACGAACCAGAGCAGCGTGAACTGGAAGAAGATGAAGGAGACGGCGCCGAGCGCCATCCCGAGCGAGCCCCAGAAGCGGGTCAGCAATCCGGCCCGCATCGCGTGCATCGCGGTGTAGAACATCGCGATGACGAAGCCGAGCTGACCGCCCAGACCGAAGCCGGCGGCGAGTGGCCGCAAGGGCGCTTCGGTGAGCGTGTCGCTGGCGACGTCGTTGGCACTGTCGCTGCTCAGAGCCACCCCTTTGGCCATCAGCCGCGGCACTTCGTTGGAGACGAAGTCGGAGGCGGCGCTCAAGGTGGAGAGGCCGCTGAGGATCGCCAGCACGGCCAGGAACAGCGGCGCCGCGATGACCACGCCGACCAGCTGGCCGCGCATCGTCTCGCTGCGTGCGCTGGCGGCGCGGAAGAGGTAGTAGAGGGGCGCCGCCAGCAGGCCAACGCCGATCGCCTGCAGGATGCTGGAGATCAGCTGGGCGCTGCGGTGAGCGTCGACGTTGCGCAGCAGCTCCGAGTCGCCGTCGCTGCTGCCGACGCCCTGGGTCGCAACGACGATCGCCGCGACGATCAACAGGATCGAGGCCAGGGTCGCCACCGCCACCGGCCGCGACCAGCGCTCCTCCCAGGCCAGGGTCGCCTCCCTATTCGGGTTCAAGCCCCGCTCAACCCCGCTCGTGGAAGTAGAACTGGGGCAGTGCGCCCTCGATCACCTCGGCGGTCATCTTCTGCGCCACCTCGAGGTTGCCGGTCCGCACCGCAATGTCGTCGAGCGTGACGATGCCCGCGAGGCTATCGCCATCGACGACCGGCAGCCGCCGTACCCGGTGCTGGACCATCAGCGCGGCCGCCTCGTCGAGCTCCATCTCCGACTCTCCGCAGATCAACGGTCGCGAGACATGGTCGCCCACCGGCGCCTTGGGATCGACCCCATCGGCGAAGACCCGCACGGCGATATCGCGGTCGGTGACCATCGCCACCGGCGAGCCGGCAGGGTCGACGATTACGACCGATCCGACGCGGTTGTCCCGCATCTGCTGTGCGACCGAGAGGGCACTCGTCTCCGGCGTTGCGGTGACGACCCCGGCGGTCATGATCTCGCTCAGCTGCACGCCGCGTACGCTACCGGCCTATGAGTGCGAAGAGAGAGGTCGACAGAGCCCACCGCCACCCCGTCGTCCCGCTCGAGGCGGGGGCCGGGCCCGACAACCCTCCCTGCCCCGCCTGTGGCGAGCCGCTGTTCGGCTGGATCGACGCCCGCCCGGGTCTGGCCGGGCCGGTCAGTCGTTGCGAGAGCTGCGGGCTGGGCGTGGTCGGTGGGCCCGCAAGCGAGGAGGAGGCGTTGCGGGCGCTGGATCGGCTGGGGGCCGATCGGAGCGTGAGGATTGCCAACCGAGGTGGGTTCTCGGCCTGGATCGGGGGCGCTGGCTGGGCCGGCCTGGAGGCCGGCAGTCGCTACCTGTTCACGGCGGAGGCGGTGCGCCGTCTGGTCGCCCGCCGCGACCAGGTCGTCAAGTCCGCCCGCTGGTCCCCCCTCGCCGGCATCGCGGCGATGTGGCAGACGATCCTCAACGGCTTCACCTTCGGCCGCAACGTGGCGCTGGGGGCCTTGGGGCGCAGCGCCGCCGTCCCCGCCGATAAGCCCTGGCAGCGCCGACTCGACGCGCTTATCTCGGTCGTCGTCGCGATCCCGGCAATGATCGTGGCCGTGCCGCTGGAGCTGATTGCGGCAGCCCTGAGACGTGGCGGGGCAACGTCGCTCAAATTCGAGCTGCTCTGACCCCTAAGAGAGACCTTCGCGCGCCTCGCGCACGAGGGCGACGGCCTCGGGGAAGAGGACGCGGATCGCGTCGCGAACCTGCATCGCCTGCTCGTCGCTGCTGCCGGAGAGGTCCATGCGCTCGATCGAGGCGACCGTCAGCTCGACCGCGAGGCGGATCGCATTGTCGGCCCAGGCCACGCGTTGCGAGGACTGCATCTGCTCGCTGAACTCCTCCATGCGAGCGCGGAATTCGTCCGGGTCGCCAAACAGGTTGAAACCCTCCACAAGGCCAATGTAAGCAGACCGCGCGAGTGGCGGCACTGAGTCCTTGCATTCGGCGCGCCATCCGCGCGCCGGCGCTGCCTAGCGTGGTGCCCATGAAGGACGAGCGGGGGACGGCGAGCGTCGAGCAGGCAGGCCTTGTGGCGCTGATCGCGCTGCTGCTCCTGACGGCGATCGCCGCTATCGCAGCGGGCGGAGAGATCGACCCCGATCGCGGTCTGGGGGGGACGATCGCGCGGCGGCTCGCTTGCGCGCCCCGCCTGCCTGGTCCTTGCCGCCACCACCCCCTGGTTCCCG
>DATNGU010000288.1:0-2008 GCA_035605775.1 Solirubrobacterales bacterium
CTGCGTGATCCGCTCGCCTTTCAAGGACAAGGACTCGCGCGAGCACTTCGAGATCCGCACCCACAAGCGCTTGATCGACATTCTGCAGCCGTCGCCGAAAACCGTCGACTCCCTCCAGCGCCTCGACTCGCTGCCGGCTGGCGTCGACATCGAGATCAGGCTGTAAGGCTCCTCATGGCTGCGATCCTCGGCAAGAAGCTCGGCATGACGCAGGTCTTCCGCGAGGACGGCACGGTTGTACCGGTCACGGTGATCGAGGCCGGTCCCTGCAAGGTGACCGCGGTCCGCGATGCCGAGCGAGATGGTTATGCGGCAGTGCAGCTCGCTTTCGGCGAGGTAAAGGAGCGCAAGCTAAGCAAGGCTGAGCTGGGGCATCTGAAGAAGGCGGGAGCGCCGCCGCTGCGCCACTTGGTCGAGTTTCGCGATGAGGACCTCGGCGCGGAGGAGGGACCCAAGGTGGGCGATGACGTCACCGTCGACTCCTTCGAGGCCGGCCAGAAGGTCAAAGTTTCCGGCGTCTCGATCGGCAAGGGCTTCCAGGGTGGGATCAAGCGTCACAACTTCAGTCGCGGTCCGGTCAGCCACGGTTCCCACAATGTGCGGGCGCCGGGCTCGATCGGCGCCAGCGCCTTCCCCGGCCGTGTCTTCAAAGGACAGCGTATGCCCGGTCAGATGGGCAACAAGCGGACTACCCAGAGCGGCCTCGAAGTCGCCGAGGTGGACGCCGAGCGCAACCTATTGCTGCTCAAGGGCTCGGTGCCCGGCTCGCGCAACGCCATGCTGGAGGTGAGGACCGATGGCTAAAGCCGCGGTGCTCGGTAAGACGACGAAGGCGGACCTGCCCAAAGAGGTCTTCGCCGAGCCATTCCACCAGTCGCTCGTGCACGAGACGGCGCGTGCGGACATGGCCGCACGGCGACGCGGCACCGCTTCGACGCTGACCCGCGGCGAGGTCGCTTTTACCACCGCTAAGGCATGGCGGCAGAAGGGGACCGGCCGTGCGCGTGCCGGCTCGCTTGGCGTGCCCAACCGCTTTGGCGGCGGCGTTGCCTTCGGCCCCAAGCCGCGTCACTACACCGTCAAGGTCAACCGCAAGGCCCGCCGCAAGGCGATGCGGGCCGCACTCTCGGTCCACGCCGAGCGT
The DNA here is from genome assembly GCA_035605775.1 of Solirubrobacterales bacterium. Classification (GTDB taxonomy): domain Bacteria; phylum Actinomycetota; class Thermoleophilia; order Solirubrobacterales; family 70-9; genus VRUE01. Next base: position 1,145 of record DATNGU010000288.1, read on the forward strand.
GGCAGTGTGGCCGTGCTCGACCCCGCCGGCTTCGAGACGCCCTCGACCAAAGCGGCTGCCGAGGCGCTGGAGAAGTGGGGGGCGAGGCGCCCGACCCTGGTTGTCCTCGACGCCGAGGAGACCGGCGCCCTGAAGAGCTTTCGCAACATCGCCCGGGTCCAGGTCGCCGAGGTTGGCGCGATCGGGGTGGCCGACGTGATCGGCGCTGCCTCGCTGGTGCTTTCCGAGAAAGCGCTGGAGACGTTGAAGGGGAGGCTCTCCTGATGGACGCTCGCAACATCATCGTCCGCCCGGTCGTCTCCGAGAAGAGCTACGCGCTGATCGCCGAAGGCAAGTACACGTTTCGGGTCAACGATCGCGCCCACAAGACCCAGATCGCCGCTGCGGTCGAAGAGATCTTCGACGTCGGCGTCGCTGGCGTGCGCACCTCGAAGGTGCGGGCCAAGCCGAAGCGGCGCGGCCTGCAGAAAGGCAGGACCCGGGGCTGGAAGAAGGCGATAGTCCAGCTCGCACCCGGCGAGCGGATCGAGCTGTTTGAAGGCGCCGAGACTGCGTAGGAGATAACTGATGCCGAACCGCAAAACCAAACCGACCAGCCCGGGGCGCCGCTTCGCCACCTACCCGCTGCGTGAGCAGCTGACTGCCTCCGAGCCCGAGCGCAAGCTGACCGAGGGCCTGCGCAAGACCGGCGGGCGCAACGTCAACGGCCGCGTCACCGCCCGCCATCGCGGTGGCGGTGCCAAGCGCCGCTACCGGCAGATCGACTTCAAGCGCCTCAAGGACGGCGTTCCCGCCAAGGTGGCGACGATCGAGTACGACCCGAATCGCAGCTGCTATATCGCGCTGCTTCATTACGCCGATGGC
>DATNGU010000289.1:0-3408 GCA_035605775.1 Solirubrobacterales bacterium
GCGCTGGAGCGCGAGGAGAACACCTTCCCCCGCCTCACCTCCGGGCTCGTCTCCCGCTCCGCTCTGCTCGCCGAGAAGGTCGGGCTCGGAATGGCGATCGGACTCGTCGTAACCCTGCTAATGCTGGCGGGGGTGCAGATCTTCGTCGGCCTCGAGTGGAGCCGCTTCGGCCTCTGGCTCGTGGCGATCCTGGCTGGCGGCGCTGGTTTGGCTGCGGCCGGGGCGGCGCTCGGCGCCGCGGCGCGCGACGTGCGGGCGGTGTCCCTGCTCGCCTTCATGATCTCGCTGCCGGTAGCGCTGCTCTCGCTCGTCCCCTCCGGGGCCGTGGGCAGCGCTCTCTACGACGCCATCCGGGTGATTACCGCGCTGTTCCCATTCAAGCCGGCGCTACAGGCGATGACCGCCGCCCTCGACTCCGCGGGGTCGGGTATCGGCGGACCCCTACTGCACCTGGCGATCCTGGTCGTCGCCTATGTCGCGATCGCCCGTTTCGCCCTGCGCCGCTTTGCGTCCGTCTAGCCATCTCGGGATAGGGTTCCTCACATGAAGGTGCTCTTCATCGGCGACGTTGTCGGTGGGCCGGGGAGGCGTGGACTAAAGGCGGCGATGCCCGACCTGCGCCAGCGCTTTCAGCCCGACCTGACGATCGTCAACGGCGAGAACTCTGCCGGTGGAATGGGGATCACCGAGAAGACCGCCAATGCACTCTTCGACATCGGTGCCGGCGTGATCACCAGCGGCAACCACGTCTACCGCCATCGCGACGCCTACGACTTCCTCGACCGGGAGGAGCGAGTAATCCGGCCGGCTAACTACCCACACGCCAACCCGGGGAAGGGCTACGTCGTGGTCGAGGCAGGAGGGGTGAGGGTTGGGGTGATCAACCTGAGCGGGGCGATCGGCCTGCAGGTCGCGCGGCTGCCGTTCCACGAGGTCGACAGCATCCTCGAGCGGATCGAGGCCGATTGCGTCGTGGTCGACTTCCACGCCGAAGTGAGTAGCGAGAAGGTCGCCATAGGCTGGCACCTCGATGGACGGGTGGCGGCAGTGCTCGGCACCCACACTCACGTCCCGACCGCAGACGCCCGAGTCTTGCCGCAGGGCACCGCCTTCATCTCCGACGTCGGCATGACCGGCTCACGGACCAGCGTACTTGGGGTCAAGCCCGAGCAGGTGCTGGAGATGATGACCTCCCAGATGCCGGTCAAGTTCGAAACGGCCGAGGACGACGTCTGGGTGATGGGGGCGGCTGTAGAGATCAACGAGCGAGGTCTCGCCGACTCGATCGAGCATTTCATGGTTCCCGCTCCGACCAACTGACTTCAAGTTTCTTGGCCGTCAAGGATGCCATCGCTACGAGGAGCAGCGGATAGAACCAGACTATGTAGAGGTAGAACCAGTGCTGCGCCGTTAGCTGGAGTGCGATCAGGAGAGCCCCTCCCAATGCCGCTACCTGGGTCAGGGTCTTGTGCTTCGGGACGAAGGCGAATGCCAGTGCCATCAGGCCGGTGGCAATCAGGATCGCGATGCGCAGGGCCTCGAGGCTGGGCACCTGGCCCCAGATGCTGAACGGGGAATCGCGGCTCGACTGGTAGGCGACCGTACGGTCGTAGACGGTGTGGAGGCCGGGATCGAGCGCCGGCCAAAGCATCAATAGCGCGCCCGTTGCCAGAAAGGCCAGCCCAAACGCGGCGAGCGTGCGGGGGCGAAATCGGTAAGTGGCGAGCAGCGGCACGAGGACGATGGGGGCGAACTTCGTCAGCGCGGCGAGCGCGGCAAATACGCCCCGCGGGGCGGGGCGAGCAAGGACCAGCAGCGTTGCCACGAGAAGCGCGGCAACGAGAGTGTCGTTCGAGTTCGACTCGAGGGCGAAGGCGGTGTAGGGGTAGGCCGCCCAGCCAAAAGCGAGGGTCGCTGCCAGCTTTAGGCCTTGCGGACCGGGGCGGATGCGGAAGCCGAGCAGGATCAGCAAGGCGAAGGTCGCGAGGTCGAACGCAATCGAGGCGCCGTGGGCGGCGGGCAGATCGTCCCAGCTGCCGTGCCAGGGCCAAATCAACTCGAAGGGAACGTAAGCGAGGTAGCTGACCGGGCCGTAGGTGTCCCCCTGCGAAACGTCTGCTGGAAAGTTGTCGTAGAGCGGTTCGCCATGAGCGATCCGGTCGGCGCCAACGACCCCCGCGTAGCCAACGTCGATCGAGCCGGAGTCGGCCATGTTCAGCCCGACCCGCACGCCGATCAGGAAGAGAGCCGCGACGAGCAACCAGGTAGCCGGCCAGACGGGGCGGATGCCTTCGCCGCGGCCGCGCAAGCCGATCCACAGCGCGCGGGCGAGTAGGTATAGGAGTGCCGGATACTGCAGCGGAACTGAGACGCCGAGCTCGGCTCGGTTGAAGAAGTAGTTGGAGACCCCGAACGCGAGCAAGACGAGCAGATCGAGACTTGCGATCCGCCAGGGACGGCGCCAATCGAGCAGCCCCACGAGGAAGAAGGCACAGAGAGGCAGGAAGACGTAGGGCGCGTTGAGCTTGTGGCCGAAGGCGCCCGAGTAGCCACGCGCCATCTTCCAGAGGACTTGGTACCCGGTCCACGACTCGCGCACCGCGCCGCTCGTTGGATCAACCACAACCAGGGCCACCTCTTCCTCGTCGGCGAAGTAAGCGACCTCCCAATTACCGTCGACCCTGCTGGCACTGTGCGTCAAATCACCGTGCTGCTGCCGTTGCTCGACGACCTTGGCGGTGCGATCCGCTGCCTGCGTCGCTTGAGCGGCCGAGATTTCGCTTTGGCCGGCCAGCGCCGAAGTCGGCAGGAGGAGGGCGAGGGAGGTCGCGGCGAGTAGGGCTCGCCTCATAGCCCGAAATGCTCGAGCACAACCGGCGCCACGTCGCGCAAGGTCCACTGCTCGCGCTCGCCGGGGTCCTCGGGCCCGCAACCGACGAAGAGCAGCGGGCCCAGCGAGTCGCCGCGGTGCAGCGAGCCATGGCTGCCGCCGCCGGCGTGGCTGACGCCGCCCCAGTCGACCGCCTCATAGCCGGGGGCCAGGGAGACGACGACGTCGCCCGCGTGCGGTGAGGTCAGGGCCGCGAAGACACGGGCGAGCGGATCTGGGTACTCGTCGCTGCGGATCCGGCCGTCCTCCTCGACCGCAGCGAGGACGGCGAGGTGGCCGTTGATGTTCCAGCGGCCACCTCGCAGGTCCTCCAGCTCGCCGCCGGGCGCGAATCGCAGCTTCTCTCCGCGGCGCTGGACGACGGCGGTCACCCCCTCCCCCGCCGGCACACCCACGTCGTGCCGGCGCAGCGGCAGGCCGTCCACTGCCTCCAGCCAGCAAACGAGGTCGATCCCTTCGGTCTCCGCCAAGCGGCGCACGACCTCGGCGTGGTCGGGGCGCTCTCCCTCACCGGGCAG
>DATNGU010000290.1:0-2952 GCA_035605775.1 Solirubrobacterales bacterium
TCGACCTTGCTGCCGACCTCTTCGCCGTCACCCTGGGGGTCGTAGTCGGTGGCGGCGGAGATCTCCACGTTGCCACCCTTGCCCTTGTTGGCGCCACCACCGCCGATCCCGCTGGAGATCAGTTGCACGGCAAGCAGTGCGCTCCCCCCGACCAGCAGCAATGCGAGGATCGCCGCCCAGGACCAACGACCGCGCCCCGAAAGCTTGCGCTTCGGCGGCGGCACCGCGTCGAGCACGCTGGTGGCCTCACCGGTAGTCGACCCGGCCCGCGCCGCCTCAACCTCGAGCGCGGTCTCGAGGTCGTCGATCATCTCCGCGATCGACTGGTAGCGCTCGGTCGGGTCCTTGGCGGTTGCCCGCTCGACCACAAGCGCCACCGCCGCTGAGGCCTCGGGCCGACGTCGCTGCACGTCGGGCAGTTCCTCGTTTACGTGTTTCATCGCCACGCCGACCTGGCTGTCGGCGTGGAAGGGGACCTGGCCGACCAGCATCTCGTAAAGCACGACCCCCAGCGAGTAGATATCGGAGCGGGGGTCCGCGCCTTTACCCATTGCCTGCTCCGGCGCTACGTAGTCGGTGGTGCCGAGGACGCGGCCGGTGGCGGTGACGCCGGCCTGTTCGAGCTGGCGGGAGATGCCGAAGTCGGTCAGCTTGGCGCGGCCCTCCTCGTCGATCAGCACGTTCTGGGGCTTGATGTCGCGGTGGACCATGTTGCGCGCATGGGCGACGCTGAGCCCCCGCGCCACCTCGATCGCGTAGGCGATCGCCTCCTGGGTGTCGAGAGCGCCGATGCGCGCGATCCTCTGCTTCAGCGTCTCCCCTTTGACGTACTCGAAGACGATGTAGGGGTGACCGCCATCCTCGCCCGCATCGATCACCGAGACGACGTTGGGGTGGGTCAGCTTGGCGACCGCCCGCGCCTCCTGGCGGAAGCGCTGGAGCTGGTCCTCCTGCTCGGACATCTCGCGGTGCATCACCTTGACCGCGACGGGCCGGTCGAGCGTGTCGTCACGGGCCAGATAGACGGTGGACATGCCGCCGCTTCCCAGCTTCGCCTCCAGCCGGTAGCGCCCGGAGAGAACGGTTCCGATCATCGAGCTGGAGGGTCTTGAACTCATCTGGGAAGCGACATTGTCGGGCACTCCGGTGTAAGCGTTCGTTGCCGGCGCGGCCTTGCCTTCATAAATGCACGGTCAACGCGAAGGACTCCGGGCCTTGTACACGGCCTACGACAACGACCCCTCGTGGGGTGCGACCGGTCTTGCCTCCGTCTGGACTCTCGTCGGCTCGGCGTTCACGGCGATCGGCGGCCAGTCCATTCTGACGTCCCTCACCTCGAAGTAGGACGGTTCCGCCGCACGATCGCCTCTCCGGTGATGGCTCGGCCAATCTGCCTTGCCGCGGGGTAATGCGGGTGCAGGAGGTCGAGCGCGGGTTCGACATCGTCCGCGGCGACCACGCAGCAGAAGCCGCAGCCCATGTTGAAGACGTCGTGCATCTCGCCCTCGCCGCTTCCGGATCGCTCCTGGATCAGCTCGAAGACCGGCGGGACCGGAAGCGGATCGTCGATCTCGTAGCCCAGATCGGCAGCCAGGCGCAGCAGGTTGCCGAGACCGCCCGAAGTGATGTGAGCGAGCCCTCGCACCTCGACCTCGGAGCGCAGTAGCTCCAGCACCGGCTTGACGTAGATCTCAGTCGGCTCCAGCAAGGCGTCGCCGAGCGGGCGGCCGAGGCGCCCTTCCGGATCCTCGTCGAGCGGCAACCCGTCGAGGGCAGAGCGGGCGAGCGTGTAGCCGTTGGAGTGGATTCCGGAGGAGGGCAGGCCGATCACCGGGTCGCCGGCCTCGACCGTGGAGCCGTCGACGATCGCCTCGAGTGCCACGGTGCCGAAACAGGCGCCGGCAACATCGAAGCCGCGCACCATGTCGCCAAGTTGGGCCAGCTCGCCGCCAGGGATCTCGACCCCGGCCAATTCCGCCCCTCGCGCCAGTCCTACCCCAATCTGCTCGCAGACCTCCGGGTCGGCACGCTCGATCGCGATGTAGTCGAGCATCGCCAGCGGCTCGGCGCCGACGCAGATCACGTCGTTGACGTTCATCGCCACGCAGTCGATGCCGACCGTGTCGAAGCGGCCGAGCTGCTCGGCAACCAAGAGCTTGGTGCCGACTCCGTCGGTGGAGAGCGCGATCCCGATCCGCTCGTCGAGGCGGATCACGCTGGCGTAGTGGCCGGGCAGCGGCACCTGGCGCGAGGGCCGCCCCAGCTCGATCGATCCCAGCGCCCGCACCAATCCAGCCACGGCGGCATCGGCCGCGCCCTGGTCGACCCCGGCCTTCGCGTAGGCGTCCTCGCTCACGCCGGCGATTCTTTCAGGCGCCGGTCGAGGTCGGCCGGTGCTTCGAAGACGTACTCGCGCCCGATCTTGCGTCGCAACAGCAATTCGCGATCGGTTAGACGCGAGAGATCGGCCCGCGCGGTCTCATGGGTGACCCGGTGGTTCTCTGCGTGACCTCGAAAGGAGTAGCTTCGCCCTGGGTGTCTGAGTGCATTCGAGAGCAGCGCCAGCATGCGGTGGTTGAAGCCATCGCCCCCGTGGATCAGGCCCTCGAGCTCTTTGATCTCCCTGGCTTTATTTCCAAGGTAGTCCCGCATCTCCGCGATGGCCCGCTCGATGACCTTCAACTGGTGGATCAGGAAATAGGTGGTGTCGCCTTCGTCAGTCTCGGTCTCGAGGAAAGCGCGTTCGTACTGCGCCGGCGCGGTGCACAGGATCCTGGAGATGGCGAGGTACTCGACCAACCAGTAGCCCCGCGAGAGCATTGACCAGAAGAAAAGGATCCGCGCCGTGCGGCCGTTCCCGTCCTCGAACGGGTGGTCGTAGGCGAGGGCGAAGTGCAGCAGGATCGCCCGAATGACCGGATGGATGAACTGGTCGCTGGTCTCGTCTTCATT
>DATNGU010000291.1:0-2405 GCA_035605775.1 Solirubrobacterales bacterium
CAGCGGCGCCAACGTCGAGGCCAAGCTGCTGATGCTCGAGCACGCCTTCGAAACACTCGGCTGCCTGCGGGTGGAATTCAAGACCGACGCCCGCAACGAGCGCTCGCGGGCGGCGCTCGCCGCCTTGCCGGCACAGTTCGAGGGCATCATGCGCAAGCACATGACCGTGCCCGACGTCGGCGTCCGCGACTCGGCCTACTTCAGCATCGTCGACGACGAGTGGCCCGAGGTCCGCGCCAACCTACGGCGACGGCTGGCCTCGCGCTGATGCAGCTGCGCTATGCCAACACGGTGGCGGAGCTCGATGTGGTCGAGCCACTGTGGAACGCGCTCCAGGAGCACCACGTGCAAATCACCCCGGATCTCGGTCCGCACACGCCGAAGCGCACGCTGGACGACGCCTGGAGGATGCGGCGTTCCAAGTACGAACGCTGGCTCGAGGATCCCGAGACCTTCTTCGTCGTCGCCGAAGACGAAAGGCGTCCGGTCGGCTACGCGTTCGTCACGATCGGCCCGGGATACGCATCCTGGGCCACGGGCGAGCGGGCCGGCGTTCTGGAGACCCTTTCCGTACTTCCCGCCCACCGGGGCAGCGGCGTCGGCGCGGCGCTGATCGAGGCGGCCTGGAGCCGCCTGGCGGAGCTCGGCGTCGAGGACATGGCGATCACCACGACCAAGACCAACGTCGACGCCCACCGCTTCTACGAGCGCCAGGGCTTCCGGCAGGGCTTCGTCGTCTACCACGGCAAGCGCCCGCGCACTTAGCCGTCGCCGAGGAACTTCACGACGACCCCGCACTGCTCGTAGGTTGGCGTGGCGCGGCGATCGAGGCTGATCAACGTTGCGCCGGCGTCGCGCGCCGCCAAGGCGATGAGCGCGTCGTAGACAGAGGCTCCGCCCTGCCCGGCGCCGGCAAGAAGCCCGAGCGCCTCTCGGTAAGAGTTCGGTCGCGGCTGGATCGGTGCGGAGCGTTCGAGGAGCTCGTCCAGGTAGTCGATGACCAGTCCGGGCTCCGCGCGATAGGCGCCTCCCGGGGCGCTCAATACCGAATAGGTCTCAGCCATCGTGTGTGCCACCAGACGACCCCCCGACCGCACATTGGCGACGGCGGATGCAGCCGCGTCGTGAAAGCGGTGCTCGACGACGAACCCAGCGACCAGAACCGAGCTGTCCGGAACGATCACCGTCGGGTCCGTTCCAGTTCTTCGCGAACCTTCTCCGGCCCGTGCGGGGGAATGTCGAATTCAGCGGTGAGGAGACCGTGTGGTCCGCGACGCGTTTGAACTTGCCGCGGCGCGGGCGTCAGCGTGAGCCGTTCGCCCTCCAGGGTTATCTCAACCTCGTCGCCCCCATTCAGATTTAGGGCAGCGCGCAAGTCCTTCGGCACCACAACTCGCCCGGCACTGTCAATGGTAGTTCTCATACCATCAATCGTACCGTGAATGCTGACAATCTCAATCGTGGTGGACATAGGGGGCCCCTAAAGAGTTCAGAGCGCGAATCTCGCCCCCGATCGACGCCGCGAATGGCGCTAGTTGCGGCCCAAAGCCTCGTCGATGAACGGCCCCAGCAGCTCACCGGTGCGAGTGGCCGTCGCTTCGGGCGAATCGCCGGGCGCGGTGACGTGGCTGATCGCGAGGCGGACAAGTGCCTCGGCCAGGAGACGGGCTTTAGGCGGCGGCGCCTGCGGCCAGCCAGCTTCGATCGTCGCCGTCAGACGGGCGGTCGCCCACTGGACTACGGGCATGCCCTGGGTAGTGACGAAGGGAAGCAGCCCGGCGCTGCCGTCGTCGCTGAGCAGGATGTGGACCAGCGGATCCTCGCCGGCGGTGCGAAGGAAGGTCTCGAGTGCCGCGCCGACCGCGGCGCGAGGATCGTCGAGGTGCTCGCGCACGGCGCCGTCGACCGCGTCGAGGAAGCGTTCCCCCTCGTGGATGACCAGCGCCTGGGCGAACTCGTTGCGGCTGCCGAACTCCTTGTAGAGGGTCTGGCGACTGACCCCCGCCGCGGCGGCGATCTCGGCCATGGTGATCTCCGACCAGGCGCGCTGCTGCACCTCGTCGCGCGCCGCGGCGAAGAGCGTCTCGCGCAGGAGCTGCCGGGCCGCCTGGGGGTAGGGAGTGCGGGTCGCCGCCACGCCGCCGATCGTCGCAGCGGAAGCGGTCACTCCCCGCTCCCGCGTCCCGGCTCGAAGTCGACCTTGTCGCGGACGCCGCAGTCCGGGCAGTGCCACTCGTCGGGCACCTCGCTCCAGGGCGTGCCGGGCGGGAAGCCCTCGCGCGGGTGGCCCGCCTCCTCGTCGTAGACGTAACCGCAGCTGGGGCAGTGCCAGGCGCTCATGCCCCCGCACCCCCGTAGCGGGCCAGCACCCGGCGCCGCGCGCGCGGCTCGATGTTGGCGCGGCC
>DATNGU010000292.1:0-6487 GCA_035605775.1 Solirubrobacterales bacterium
AGCGAGGGCGTTTTCTGCGAGCCGGCTTCGGCGGCATCGGTTGCGGGCCTGCTCGCCCACGGCTTGCCGGTTGCCGAGGGCATGTCGCCACCGGAGTCCGTCGTCTGCGTCCTCACCGGTCACGGCCTCAAGGACCCCGACACGGCCCTCTCCAAAGCGCCGTCAGTGATCAACTGCGAGAACGATCTCACCGCCGTGGAGCGAGCGGTATTCGATTGACCGCCCGCCGTCGACTTGTCCGCGTCCCAGCTTCCTCGGCCAACCTCGGGCCGGGCTACGACGTAATGGCCGCCGCGCTGGAGATGTTCTTGGAGCTGGAAGTGGAGGAGGCGAGCGAGTTCTCCTTCGATCCGGGGTCGCTGGAGGTGCCCCGCAGCCGCGACAACTTGATCGTGCGCGCCTTCGAGAGCCTGCACTCGGCGGACGGGATCGCCTTCCGCCTGAAGCGGGTGATTCCGCTCGGTCGTGGGCTCGGCTCCAGCGCTGCCGCGATCGTCGCCGGGCTCGTGGCCGCCGACCACCTCTACGAGCTGGCCCTCTCCGAGGAGGAGCTGCTCGCGCGGGCGACTGAGATCGAGGGACACCCGGACAACGTCGCCGCGGCAATCTACGGCGGCTTCGTCGTCTGTGGGCGTGAAGACGACGGCCGGCCGGCCGCCTCGCGATTCCCGCCCCCAGATGGGCTCGAGGGGGTTGTCGTCATCCCCGCCGAAGAAATTCCGACCGCGCGTGCCCGGGAGGCGATACCGGCGGAGATCCCGCTGGGCGACGCTCTTTACAACGTCTTCTCGGCCGCCCGGCTCGTTTTGGGTCTCTACCGCGGAGACCTCGATCTGATCGCCGCGGGCCTCAAAGACCACATCCACCAGCATCGCCGCCGTGACCTCTACCCGCGCTCAATGGAACTGGTCGAAGGTGCGCGCGAGATGGGCGCTCTCGGCGCGACGATCTCCGGCGCTGGGCCCACCGTCCTCGTTTGGACCACTTGGCAGGAGGCCGGCAAGGTCAGCGAGGAACTCGAGCGCCGCTGCGAGGGCTGGGCCGAGGTTCGTCGCCTTCCCTTCACGCCCCACGGCGCTGACGTCCCCGAGCTTTGAGGGCGAGGCGCCGCAGGCGCCATTACCATCGTGCTGTGCCAGGCAAGGTGAGATGGGTTCCCGCGGCGGCGATGCTGCTCGTGTTCCTCGTCTTTCCCGTCACGGCGCAGGCCACGCTTGCGTTTGTCCGCAACCCGCTAAAGCCCGTCGTCTGGGTCGCCCGGGACGACGGCTCGCAAGCACGTAGGGTCGGGCCTGGGAACACGCCGCGAGTCTCTCCAGACGGCCAGATCCTGGTCTACGCCCCGGTCGTGGGTGGGTCGCTTCGCTCTGAACTTGCGATCGCTCCCGCCGATGGCAGCGGCCCGGCGCGCCCGCTCCTGCGCAACTGGCGCGAATCGTCCACTTTCGCCTGGTCGCCGGACTCGAGCACGATCGCCGCCCTGCGCGGACCCGAAGTGGGTCGGCGCAGCCTGGTGCTGATCGACGTCGCAACCGGCGCCCAGAGCGTTGTCGCGACCGGGTATTTCAACGGCGTCAGCTTCGACCCCGAAGGTGGCCGGATCGTCTATGCCAAGGCGGCGGAGGAAGGTTTTCCACCCCGCACCGATGTCTATCGGTTCGACATCCCAATTGGCCAGGCCGTTCGCTATGTACCACCGGTTCGGCTCACCCGCGACCAGCGCTCGCTCAGTCCGCTCTGGGGCCCGGACGGGACGATCGTCTTCGTCAAGGAGCTCGGCGCCAAGCAGCGGAAGTACGGTCCCAAGAACGAGCTCTACCTGATGAACCCGGGCGGGGGCCAGGTCCGCCGCCTGACCCACACCGCTGTGGGCGCGCTCCTGCTGGGGTTGACGCCGACCCAGTGGTCCCCGAATGGCAACCGTCTGCTGGCCGAGTTCGGCGGCCAGGACACCAGCTACGCCGTCGCCGTCAACCCGAAAACCGGCGCCGAACGGCCGCTCGGCAGGGTAGGCGAGCAGGGGTTCGTCGGCACTGCGCTCTCCTCCGACGGAAAGTCCGTACTCGGCTTTGTTGGCGGCTTCGAACCCGGCCCGGGCCATGCGGTCGTCACCATTCCTTACGCGGGTGGTCGCCAGAAGGTCTTGGCGAAGAACGCATTCGAACCCGACTGGAGCCGATGATGGCCGACAACTACGAGATCAAGCACCGCGACGAGTTCGAGGCGATGGAGGGCTCCGGCGGTGCGACCTGGAAGCTGGCACGCAAGGCGCTCGGCACCTCCTGCTTCGGCTTCAACCTGGTCGAGATCGCGCCGGGCGGGCAGATCCCCGAGCACGACGAGACCGGTGGCGGCCAGGTCGAGGTCTACATCGTCCTCGAGGGCAAGGCGACGCTGCGGCTCGAAGGCGAAGACCACGACGCTCCGGCCGGCACCTTCGCCTCGATCGAGCCGCCGGCGAGCCGCACCATCCTCAACCGTTCCGACGCGCCGGTGACGGCAATGCTGATCGGCGTCCAGCCCGAGGGTGGCTACGAGCCGATGGGCTGGGCCTAGACCGGTCGACTTGCCGTCCCTATAATCCGGCAACCTGTCAACCCGTCGCGCGCCCGCTCGGAGAAGGCGCGGAAACCGGGAGGTCAACTTGTCCGATACCCAGTCCCGTGAGCTTCACGGCGAGAACGGCCCCGTCCGCTACTCGCCAGAGCGTGCCTACCGCCCGCTCGTCTCGCCCCCAAGCGTCGAGGACAAGGATGCGTGCGCGATCTATGCCTCGGTGCGCAAAGACGCGACGCCGAGCCATGAACCGATCGAACGGGCGATCCCGGCGCTGCAGAAGATGCTCCACAGGGCTGGCAACGTCGACGGCGAGGGCGATGGCTGCGGGCTGCTGGTCGACATCCCGCGCAAGATTTGGGCTGAGGAGGTCCGCACCGGCGGCCACGATCCCTCGCTCACCCTCGACGATGCCTTTGCCGTTGCCCACATCTTCATCGAGCGCGCTCAGGACCTCGAGCGTATTCAGCACGATGCCCGCGAGCTGCTCGGGCAGGGTGGTTTCCGCATCCTCGCCGAGCGGATTGGCATGGTCGATTCACCGGCCTTGGGCCCGACTGCACGGGAGGAGGAGCCGCACTTCTGGCAGATCGGCGGCCTCGTCGCCGACGCGTCGCGTCGCGATCGCGTCCTCTTCGACCTGCTGATCGAGCTCGAGCAGCGGCTCGGCGTCCACATTCCCTCGCTCTCGGCGACCTCCTGCGTCTACAAGGTGATGGGCGCGCCGAAGATCCTCGGCGAGTACTACCCGGACCTGCACGACGAGCGTTTCGAGACGATCGGCTGCTTCGGCCACAACCGCTACTCGACCAACACTTGGCCCTCCTTCAAGCGGGTTCAACCTTTCTCGGTGCTCGGCCACAACGGTGAGATCAACACGATCGAGCAGCTGCGCCAAGAGGCACGCATGCTCGGGGTGCCGATCCAGCCCGGCTCCTCCGACTCACAGGACCTCAACCGCACGATCGACACCTTGGTCAGCCGCGATCGCCTCAGTCTTGCTGAGGCGATGGAGATGGTCGTGCCGCCGATCGTCAACGAGATCCGCTCGCTGCCCGCCGATCTGCACCGCTTCTACATGTACATGCGCCAGGCGATGGGCCCGTTCGCGCAGGGGCCGGTGGCGCTGATTGCCCGCCACAGCGACGAGTGCGTCTTCTCCGCCGACGCGCTCGGATTGCGCCCGCTCTGGCAGGTCGAGACGAATGAGGATTACGTCTTCAGCTCCGAGCCGGGCGTGGTCGCAGTCGGCGAGATGGTGTCCGAGCCGAAGCCGCTCGCGCCGGGGGAGAAGGCCTTGGTGCTGATCGACCGCAACCGCAAGTGCTCCACCCTGCACCCCCATGACGAGATGCTGCGGATCGTCCGCGACCGCTGGTTGGCCCGCAACGGGGTCGACGAGGCCGCTGCCTACGATCGGGCGCTGGTAACCGGCGGTCCGCTCGAGGGCGGCGAGGTGCCCGGCTACTCCGACGCCGGCCCCGAAGAGCCGGTCAAGGTCGCTGACCGCATCCTCGCCGGCTTTGGCTGGCAGCGCGACGACGTCAAACTCGTCCAGCAGATGGCGTCGAACGGCGCCGAGCCGGTGGGGTCGCTTGGATACGACGGGCCGCTGGCGGCGCTCTCGCCGGAGCGCCAGAACCTGGCCGACTACTTCAAGGAGACGGTCGCGGTGGTCACCAACCCGGCCATTGACCGCGAGCGCGAGATGGAGCATTTCTCGACCCGTTCGGTCTTTGGCCGCCGGCCGTCGATTGACGCCGCCGGCGAGGATTCGGGGACCGTGGAGACCTCTTTCCCGGTGATCCTCGGCGGCCACCACGGCATGGCGCCCCTCTCCGACAAGACCTACCGCCAGATTGCCCGCGAGCACCACACCTATCTTCTGGAGGACCTCTGGGAGGAGTTCCGGGGGCGTGCTGCCGCGGTAGACATCTCCCTGCTCGAGTCCGAGACGACGAAGGGCGCGATCGAGCGGATCAAGCAGGAATCGGTGAAGAAGGTTCGGGACGGGGCCGAGCTTTTGGTGCTGACCGACCGCACCGTCTACGACGCCGAGCGACGCTTCCTCGATCCCCACCTCGCGACCTCGGCGGTCGACCAGGCCCTGAAGCAGTTCCGGGTCGAGCCGGGTGAGGAGAACCTGCGGCGGCGCTGCAGCATCGTCCTGCGGTCGGCCGCGATCCGCAACGTCCACGACACGATGCTGGCCCTCGGCCTGGGGGCCAACGGCGTCTGCCCCTACACGATGGTCGAGGTCATCTGCGTCGAGGACTACCGGACCGACATCGGCAACCTCTGCGCGGCGCTTGCCAAAGGGATCGAGAAAGTGATTTCGACGATCGGCATCCACGAGGTGCGCGGCTACGCACGCCAGTTCTCCTCTATCGGGGTGCGACCGGAGCTAGCCGAGATCTTCCAGACCGAGGCCTTCGCCGCCTCCGATTCCGGCGGCATCGGCTTTGCCGGCCTCGACGAGAGCAGCAACGAGCGGGCTCGCATCCTGGGCGGTGACGAGGACGCTAAACCGGCCAAGACCTTCCGCTTCTACCCCAAGGTCTACAAGGCGGCGATCGCAACCGCCAACGGTTCCGGCTCCTACGCCGAATACTCCGAGAAGGTGCGCGACCTGGAGCGCCAGAGCCCGATCTCGATGCGCCACATCATGGGGCTGAAGGGCGACCGCGACCCGGTCGACCCGGCATCCGTGGACGCCAGCGTCGGCCACCACGACTACCCGGTTGTGATCTCCTCGATGAGCTTCGGCTCGCAGTCTGAGCCTGCCTTCCGCGCCTACGCGGAGGCGGCAAAGTCGATCAACATCCTCTGCGTCAACGGCGAGGGTGGCGAGATCCGCGACATGTACGGGAAGTACCGCAAGTGGCGCGGCCAGCAGGTTGCCTCCGGTCGCTTCGGGGTCTCGGCGGAGATGCTCAACTCGTCCTACCTCGCCGAGATCAAGATCGGCCAGGGGGCCAAGCCCGGCGAGGGCGGCCACCTGCCCGGCAAGAAGGTCTCCGAGAAGGTCGCCGCGGCGCGCAACGCGGCGCCGGGCACCGACCTGATCTCGCCTTCCAACAACCACGACCTCTACTCGATCGAGGACCTGGCCGAGCTGATCGACGAGCTGAAGACGGTCAATCCCGACGTGCGCGTCTCGGTCAAGGTGCCTGTGGTGCCCAACATCGGCACGATTGGCCTTGGGATCGCCAAGGCGGGGGCCGACATCATCACCCTCTCCGGTTTCGAGGGCGGCACCGGTGCGGCGCGCCAGCACGCGCTGCGCCACGTCGGCCTGCCCTCCGACATCGGTACCCGCGCCGTTCACCGGGCGCTGATGGAGGCAGGCCTGCGCAACCGGGTCGAGATCTGGGCCGACGGCGGCTACCGCACCGGCCACGACATCGTCAAGCTGCACTGCCTCGGTGCCAACCGGGTCGGCTTCGGCACCCTGGCGATGGTCAGCCTCGGCTGCACGATCTGCCGCGGCTGCCAGCTCGATACCTGCCACGTCGGCATCGCGACCCAGATCGAGACGGTCGAGCAGGCCCAGGACCACGGCCTGAAGAAGTTCACGCCCCAGGAGATCGACGTTGCGGCCGAGAGCTGCGCCCGCTTCTTCGGTGCGATGGGCGAGGAGGTCAAGGAGGTCGTCGCCTCGCTCGGCTACGAACGGGCTCAGGACCTGGTCGGCCGCTACGACCTGCTGGAGCAGGTCTCCCACCAGGAGAAGGTCGACCTGACGCCGTTGATAACGCCGCTGGAGGAGTTCCTCGACCTCGAGCCGCTCGACCTGCCGGTGGCCGAGGCGATGACCGAGGAGCGCGCGGAGGCGGGCCTTGTCGTCGCCCGTCCGATCCGGATGGAGGCAAAGCAGGCTTCCGCTCAGATCGGTTCCCTCGCCGGCGACATCTGCTCGGGGCGCACGGTG
>DATNGU010000293.1:0-4119 GCA_035605775.1 Solirubrobacterales bacterium
ACCCGGGGATCATGGAGGGGACGGAGAAACCCGAGTACGGGAAAACCGTCGCCATCGTGACCGCGGCGGCGCAGAAAGAGATGATCCTGCCCGCCCTGATCCCGATCGTCGTGCCGGTTGTCGTCGGCCTCCTCAGTGTCGACGCGCTCGGCGGCCTGCTCATCGGCGTGATCGTGGTCGGCCTCTTCGCGGCGATCTCGATGACCGCCGGCGGCGGCGCCTGGGACAACGCCAAGAAGCTGATCGAGGACGGCGCCTTCGGCGGCAAGGGCTCTGAAGCGCACGCCGCGGCGGTCACCGGTGATACCGTCGGAGATCCGTACAAGGACACGGCGGGGCCGGCGATCAACCCGATGATCAAGGTTGCGAACATCGTCGCGATCCTGATCATCCCGATCGTTCACTTCTAGGCGTTTGGCGAGTGGGAGGGGCGGGGTGCCCCTCCTGCTTGCTGGGTTTTTCGCCTGGAGAGTAGAAGGCTGTCCGCGGATGCCGGTAGGGCAAAAAACGGGACGCCGCTGCGCTGGAGGGGCACCCCGCCCCTCCCTCCGGCGCCGATAATGCACGACGTGATCGAGGGTTTGATCAACATCGCCGACTTCGAGCGCTTAGCTGAAGAGAAGCTCGATGCTGGCGTGGCGGGGTATTTCTTCGGTGGGGCTGGAGATGAGCTGACGCTTCGGGAGAACGTCGGTGCTTGGGGGCATTGGCGGTTGCGGCCGCGGATGCTGGCTGGGCTGAGTGAGTGGGGGACCAGGGCCGAGGTTTTGGGTGACGAGGTATCGATGCCTGTGTTGGTTGCGCCGGTCGCCTACCAGGGATTGGTCGACCCGGAGGGCGAGGCGGCGATGGCTCGCGCTGCCGCTGCGGCTGGGACGGTGATGTGTCTCTCGACGTTGGCGACGATGCGGCCCAGGCCGGTCGCCGAAGCGGCGCCGGGGGGTCGGCGCTGGTTCCAGCTCTACTGCTTCAGGGACGAGGCCGTCACCCGGGCGCTGATCGAAGAGGCGATCGATTGCGGCTACGAGGCGATCGTGGTCACGGTTGACGCGCCGCCCGGTGGTAACCGTGAGCGCGATCGTCGCACCGGATTCAAGATTCCCGAGGAGCTGGGCGTGCCGAGCGTCGAAGCGGCGCTCGGCTCGGACCGGGCGGTGACGATCGAGGAGACGTTTGGCCTGATGGAACCAGCGCTGAGCTGGTCCGACCTGGAGGAGCTGGCCGCCGACTGCCGGGTGCCGGTGCTCGTCAAGGGGGTGCTGACCGCTGAGGACGCCGCCCTCGCGGTCGAGCACGGGGCGGCCGGGGTCGTGGTCTCCAATCACGGCGGCCGCCAACTCGATCGCTGCCTCGCCACCGCTGATGCGCTTCCGGAGGTCGTCGAGGCGGTGGGGGAGCGTGGCGCCGTCCTGGTCGACGGGGGCATCCGCCGCGGTGTCGATATCGCGATCGCCCTGGCTCTGGGCGCCGACGCGGTGCTGGTCGGGCGGCCAGCCCTGTGGGGGCTTGCAGCGGGGGGCGAGATAGGCGCACGACGCGTGCTCGAACTGCTTCGCGACGAGCTGGAGCTGACCCTTGCCCTGTGCCGCTGCGCCTCACCGGCCGAACTGACCCGGGCCCACGTGCAGCGGGCACCGGCCGCGTCCGTATATTCGGGCTGATGTCCGTCGTCGTCCGCTCCTAATGGCCCAGCGCATACCCAGAGACGAATCGCTGAGCCGCGTTCACGGCGTCGGTGCGCTGTTCTCGGCCGCCTACGGCAACGTCGGCTCCTCGATCTACTACGCACTCGGCGTCACCGCCGCTTTCGCCCTCGGCCTGACCCCGATCGCCTTCGTCATCTCTGGCCTGATCTTTGCCGCAACCGCGGCGACCTATGCCGAGGCGACCGTGATGTATCCGGAGGCGGGGGGGTCATCCAGCTTCGCTCGCCACGCTTTCAACGAGCTGGTCAGCTTTGTCGCGGCCTGGGGTCAGATGCTCAACTACACGATCACGGTCGCTATCTCGGCCTACTTCGTGCCCCACTACCTGGCGGTGTTCTGGGAGCCCCTTGGCAATGCGCCCGGCGACATCGTCGGCGGTGCGATCCTAATCGGGGCCCTGGCGCTGCTCAATATCCGCGGCTCACAGGAGTCGGCCAAACTGAACTTGATCCTCGCCGTCGCCGACCTCGCCACCCAGGTCGTGCTGGTCGGGATCGGGCTCGTGCTCGTACTTAGCCCGCAGGTGCTGGTCGACAACATCCACCTCGGTGTCGCCCCCACCTGGAGTGACTTCGCGCTCGGGGTCGCGGTCGCGATGATCGCCTACACCGGGATTGAGACGATCTCCAACATGGCCGAGGAGGCAAAGGACGCGGCCCGTACGATCCCGCGCAGCGTCGGCCTCACCGTTGCGGCGGTGCTCGGGCTCTACCTGCTGATCCCGGTCGTCGCGCTCTCGGCGATGCCGGTCACCCAGGACGCCGCCGGCCACTACGCGACCGCCCTCGGCAGCGAGTTCGCCAGCGATCCGATCCTCGGCATCGTCGAGAACCTCGGTCTCGGCTCCGGCCTGACCGAAGCGCTGCGCTTCTACGTCGGCATCCTCGCCGCTGTGATTCTGCTGATCGCCACCAATGCCGGCCTTATTGGGGTCTCCCGCCTTACCTACTCGATGGGCCAGCACCGCCAGCTACCCGAGGGGCTGCGGGCGGTCCATCCCCGCTACCGAACTCCCTATATCGCGATCATGGTTTTCGCCGGGCTGGCGATGGTCACCCTGATCCCGGGGCAGGCCGACTTTCTCGCGACGCTGTACTCGTTCGGCGCGATGCTCTCATTCACGATCGCCCACGTCTCGGTGATCCAGTTGCGGCGTCGCCAATCCGCGGATGAACGTCCGTGGAAGCCGCCGCTCAACTTCCACGCCTTCGGCTTCGAGGTTCCGTTGACCGCAGTGCTGGGCGGCCTCGGCACCTTCGCCGCCTGGATCGTGGTGATGGCGCTCAACCCCCGCACCCTCGCGGTCGGCCTCGGCTGGATGACGTTCGGGATCGTCGTCTACATCCTCTACCGTCGCAACCAGAAGTTGCCGCTGACCGAGACGGTCAAAGTCGTGACGCCGGAGCCACTCGGGGTGGAGGAGATCGAGTACCGCAGCATCCTGGTGGCCTTCGAGGATGGCGAGCCCTTCTCCGAGGAGATGGTCGCGACCGCGGTAAAGCTCGCCTCAAAGCGCCGCCGCGGCATCCACATCCACTCGATGCTGACCGTGCCGACCAACCTGCCGCTTGACGCCGAGCTGCGCGACCGGGAAGCCGAGGCACAGAGCAAGGTGGAGCAGGCGAAGCTGATCGGCGGGCAGCGCGTGACCGGCCACATCGAGCGCGTGCGGCCGGCACAGGCCGGCTACTCGATTTCCGACGAGGCAAAGCTGATCAACGCGGCTGCGGTTGTCGTCGGCCTGCGGTACCGCAATGGCGCCCCTCTCTACGACAAGACCCTGCAGACCGTTCTGGGCGAGCGGCCCTGCCGCGTCATCGTCGTCTCCGACAGGAGCGGGCAGGTACCCGAGATCGCGCCTGTCCTCGCCTAGAATCGCCAGGATGTCTTCGCCCGAGCGGATCTACCGCGGCTCGATCCGTGCGTTCTCCTTTGTCTTCGTCACCCTCGGCCTGGTGATCCTCGTCACTACCCTCGTCAACGGTGGCGGGCCGCTTTCGGTCGGTGTCCTGATGGGCGTCGCCTTCGTGGCCGTCGGCGCTGGCCGCCTCTGGGTCGCTTCGCGGATGGGCCCGTGAGTACGCCAGAGGAGCCAGAGCGCGCACGGCTTGAACCGCTGCTCAATCGCGGACTCGGCGTGCCTGGCCTCTTCGTCGCTGTCTACTCGGCGGTCGGGTTCTCGATCTATTTCGCCTTGGGAGTCGTTGCCGACCGCGGTCTTGGCCTGACGCCGCTGATCTTCCTCGCCGCGGGGTTGTTGTTCGTGCTGACCACGCTTAGCTACGTCGAGGGCGGCGCGATGCTGCGCGAGCGGGGTGGCTCGTCAAGCTTCGCCCGCCATGCCTTCAACGAGCTGATCGCCTTCATCGCCGGCTGGGCGATCCTGATCGACTACCTGATCGTCGCCGCCCTC
>DATNGU010000294.1:0-3646 GCA_035605775.1 Solirubrobacterales bacterium
CTGGGAGACGATCCGATCGACAGCCGGCTTGAAGCCCATGTCGAGCATGCGGTCGGCCTCGTCGAGGACGAGGATCCGGACCCGGTCGAGCGAGACGACCCCGCGCGAAATCAGGTCCTCGAGCCGGCCCGGGGTGGCGACGACGATGTCGGCGCGCTTCGCCGCCGCACTCTGCGGACCGAAGCCGACGCCGCCGTAGACGGCCGCGATGTGCAGCTGGCGAGCCTGGGCCACGCTTGCCAGCTCGTCGACGATCTGACTTGCCAGCTCGCGGGTCGGCGCGAGGACCAGAGCGGAGAGGTGCTTCGCGCCGGGCTCGACCCGGTCGACAAGGGGCACGCCGAAGGCCAGGGTCTTGCCCGAGCCGGTGGGTGATTGGACGAGAAGGTCATGACCGGCGAGTGCGTCGCGGATGACCATCTGCTGGACAGGGAAAGGCTGGTCGATGCCGCGCTGCGAAAGCGCGCGCGCGACATGTTTGGAAACGCCGAGATCGGCGAATGACATCTGTTGTGAGCTCCTTTTTGAGCGGTTAGGGGAGATCCAGCGACCCCTAAACGCAAAGACAGCGCACGGAGGAAACGGAACCTCTCGGGGCGGCGATAGGGCCGGACCCGACACAAGGACCGTAGCAGTCGCTATGCCTTCCGCACCCGCGGGTGTCGATTTCGGGCGCGTTCGTTCGTCGTACGGGTAGAGATTCGATCAGCGACCAAAAGGAGATTCACAATGGGAAGGATCGTCGTAACCGAGTTCGTTTCGCTTGACGGTGTGATCGAGGCTCCGGGGGGAGGCGAGGACTACCGGCACGGGGGCTGGACCTTTGAGATCGACCGCGGCGAGGAGGGCGACAAGTTCAAGTTCGACGAGCTGGTGGAGGCCGAGGCGCAGCTGTTGGGCAGGGTGACCTACGAGGGATTCGCCGCGGCCTGGCCGACGATGGAAGACGATGCTGGCTTCGCCGAGAAGATGAACTCGATGCCGAAGTACGTCGTCTCCTCGACCCTGAAAGAGGCCGAGTGGAGCAACTCGACCGTGCTCCGCGGCGACGTCGCGGAGGAGGTCACGAAGCTGAAGGACGAGGTCGACGGGGTAATCCTGATTGCGGGCAGCGCCCAGCTGGTGCAGGCGCTGCTCGAGCACGACCTGGTCGACGAGTTGCGGCTAATGGTCTTCCCCGTCGTGCTCGGCTCCGGCAAGCGGCTCTTTGGCGACGTCAGTGACAAGAAGTCACTGACGCTCACCGGCTCGAAGACCCTGGGCGATGGCATCTCCCTCCTCACCTACGAGCCCGCTGCCTAGCAGCACCGGCGAGCGAAGTTCACGTTGAGCCCCCTGAGAGGGGCCAAACGTGAACTTCGTCGCAGTGCCTAGCGCCTAGCTATTTGCGCGTGCTCTGACCGACCTGCGTGGTCAGGGTCGCTTTCGACCCGGAGCCGACCTTCGCCGCTTTCACTTTGAAGCGCAGCGTCCCTTTCTTCAACTTCGAGACTTTGAGGATCGTGAAGGTTGCGCTGGTCGTTTTCGTCACACTCAGTTTGCCCGGGGGGCGGGTTTTGCGCGAGGCCACGGCGAGGACGCCGTTCTGGCCGGTCAGCCTCAGCCCCAAGACCTTGAATTTGTCCAGCGGGCTGCTCCAGGTAAGGGTGATCTGGAGCGTTTTGGTGGCAGCGCCGACCGTGACGCTGTGCAGTTTGCTCTGACCGGATGCCAGCACGTCGGTGAACTGGCGCGGCGGGGTCTGGCAGGTGAGCGCCGCCCCGACACTGTTCATCACCGCCTGCAGGTCGCTTGCCTCCCCCACCGGGAAGTATTTGCCGCCGGTGTCGCTGGCGATTTTTTTCAGCCGCTGCTCGTCCGTGCTCGACGAGATCCCGGTGCCGAAGCCGATCACGTAGGTCGGCACTTTGTGGCCCAGGTGCGCTTCGTTGTAGGTGCCGACGATATGGCCGCCGTCGGTGAGGAAGACCCGCGCGTCGGCTTTCGGGTTGTCGGCGTCCGCCTTGGCGAAGGCGCCGTTGTAGTCGGTGGCGCCGTTGTCGGCTTTGATTTTCTGGTCGAGCGCGGTGCGCATGGCGCTCGCGTTCGGCCCCACCAGCTCAGGCGGGAACAGCGTTTCGGCGGCTGGCGTTTCGCCGAAGCCGGAACCGAACTCGACCGCGCCGAGTTGCGCCTTCGGCGAAAGCGTGCCGATCAGCAAGTTCATCGCCTGTACCCGCAGACGGCCTTCGTCGGTGATCGACATCGAGCCCGAGTCGTCGACGATCGCCTCGATGTTGTTTGCCCTCACGCAGGTCGTCGCACTCACACCCGCAAATGGCGCAGCTCCGGCGCCCGGTGCGGCGATCATTCCCACGAGTAGAAGTCCTACGACTCCCGGTCCTAACAGCAACTTCCCAACTCGTCTCATCACAGCCTCTCCGTCGAAGGTGTTCTGCGGGCCACACTAGTCGCGCGCGGAATGGGCCGCAACAGCGTCAAGTCTGACCGCGGACGTTTATCTGTGCTCTGGGTTCGGGAAGTCGAAGCGGCATCCTGCGTCCCACTCGGTGCGCTGGTTGCCGTGGGCCGGAATGCCGCCTGCGTCCTTCAAAATCCGCGCCAGATGGAGCATGTTCCAAGCGGCGAAGGTGGTGTTGCGATTGGTGAAGTCGTTCTCCGGTCCACCCGAGCCCTCGTCGAGGTATGAAGGTCCGGGCCCGGCCTCGCCGATCCAGCCGGAGTCGGCCTGCGGCGGGATCGTGTAGCCGAGGTGTTGCAGCGAGTAGAGGACGCTCATCGCGCAGTGCTTGACCCCATCCTCGTTGCCGGTCACAAGGCAGCCCCCGACCCGGCCGTAGTAGGCGTACTGACCCGCGTCGTTGAGCAGGTGGGAGTTGCCGTAGAGGCGCTCGACGATCTGGGTGGCGACCGACGACTTCTCTCCCAGCCAGATCGACATGCCGAGGACGAGGATGTCCGCTGCCATCACCTTCTCGAAGATCGCTGGCCACTCGTCGCTCTCCCAACCGTGCTCGGTCATGTCCGGCCAGACGCCGGTCGCGATCTCGTGATCGACCGCGCGGATGCACTCGACCGCGACGCCGTTGCGGCGCATGATCTCCATCGAGATGTCCATCAGTCCCTGCGTGTTCGACACCTCTGGGCTGCGCTTCAGGGTGCAGTTGACGAACAGCGCCCGCAGGTCGGAGTAGTCGGTCTCGCTGCACTCGCACAGCTCCGCCTGCTTGTCAGTCAGCTCAGTCACGTCGTCTCCTCGCTCGGGGTGTCGGGGGCACACTCAAGTCGGTACGTCAGACGAGCTTCGGGTCGATCCAAGCCACTCGCGGATGCTGGTGGCGAGCGCCGCCGGCTGGTCCTCGGGGATCAGCGTGTAGCAGTCGGGTAGCTCGACCAGCTGGCCCTGGGGGAACGTCTCCGCCAGGCGACGACCGTGCTCGTTGGGCATCATCTGCCCCTCGAGGTCCCAGACGACGAGCACGGGGCGCTCGAAGGCTTCCAGCGCCGGCGTGGCGGCGAGGAGGTCGTGCCTGCCTTTCATCGCGGCTCCCGCATACCGGCGCAGGTCGCGGCGGATCTCAGCTCGCTTCAGCGGCTCCAGCCATTCGCGCATCAGCTGGTCGGGAATGCCGCGCTTGGTCATCTG
>DATNGU010000295.1:0-6238 GCA_035605775.1 Solirubrobacterales bacterium
CGCCGGGCGAATTGCACACCGGGACGTCATTGGGGACGTGGGGGAGCAGCCACTCCACACCCGACTCGAGCGTCTGGACGAGACGCAGGGCGGACATCTTGGGCAGCGCATCGAGGACCTTCAGGCTCCGGTAGGGAGGGACCAGAACCTCGACTCGTGAGAGATCGGGTGGTCGGCGGGCTGCCGCGGCACCGTGGCGATCTCGACGCCTGCGGGAAGGGTGAGCGCGTCGCGCTCCGGCCGGTCGGCGGCCCAGATCAGCACGGCCGAAGCCTCGCGTACGGGGTCTGCCGCGCGTCGAGCACATCCGGTGAGCACCCTAGCCTGCCCTCAGCATGACCCGAGCTTCACAACTTCGTCTGCTCGCGGCCCTTGCGCTGGCCGTCTCCTTCGTGCTGGGCGTGCTGCTGCCGGCTGCCTTCGGACAATCGGAGGTGGCGCCGACCGCGGTCCGCAACGCGTTGGCACAGACCGACCAGGTCCAGGGCGCGCCGGACCGCACCTTGGTCCTTAGCCGTGTCGTGGTCGAGCCGGGCGCGAAGCTGGCGCCACACCA
The DNA here is from genome assembly GCA_035605775.1 of Solirubrobacterales bacterium. Taxonomy (GTDB): domain Bacteria; phylum Actinomycetota; class Thermoleophilia; order Solirubrobacterales; family 70-9; genus VRUE01. The sequence continues at coordinate 557 of DATNGU010000295.1, forward strand.
CCACCTGGGGACGCAGGTCGCTCGGATCCAGTCAGGGGTCCTTACCTACACGGTCCGCCGGGGATCGGTCGTAGCTCGTCGCGGCGAGTCCGACCAGCAGCCGGAAACCGTCCGCACGATCAGAGCCGGACAGACCGGGCGCATCCAGGCCGGCCAGTGGATCGTCGAGCAGCCTTCGGCCGTCCATCAGGCTGCCAACCGGGGCTCGGCTCCCGTCGTCATCTACCTGGCGACCCTGTTGAAGAAGGGCGCCCCGCCGGCGTCCCCTGTGGGTTCAGACTCAGAACCGAAGTAGCGCTGAGCTGAATCCCGGCGCTTTGTGGGGCGGGGGCTTTCGATGCGGCTGAATGGAGTCGAACCATCACGCCCCGTTAGGGGCACAAGGCCCTCAACCTTGCGCGTCTACCAGTTCCGCCACAGCCGCTCGAGGGCCGTCGATTCTAGATGTTTGGGCTTGGGGGGGTTTGCGAGTGGAATGGGGGAGTCGTTGCGGCCCTCCCCGCGTGCCTTGCACGCGTCCGTATCGGGCGGTACTCTGCGAACAAGTGTTCGAACGGCCAGAGGCCGTTTTCCCGGCTAGGAGGATCGCTTGGTGGACTTGGACCTGACCAAGAGGCAGAAGGAGATCTTCGACTTCATCCGTCGCTATGCGGCCAAGACCGGCTACCCGCCGACCGTGCGCGAGATCGGCAAAGCGGTTGGCTTGCACTCCTCCTCGACCGTTCATGCCCATCTCGCGAACCTCGAGAAGATCGGTCTGCTGCGCCGCGATCCCTCGAAGCCGCGCGCGATCGAGCTGCTCTTCGACAAGGCGAAGAGGACGATCCGGCCCGAGGGCTCGGGCCTGCCGCTGGTCGGCCAGGTCGCCGCCGGCGAGCCGATCCTCGCCGAGGAGAACATCGAGGAATACATCGAGATCCCCGACGTGATCGGCGGAGAGGATGGCGACTACGTCCTCCGGGTGCGCGGCGAAAGCATGGTGGAAGCCGGCATCTTCGAGGCCGATTACGTGGTCGTTCGCCCCGCTGACGATGCGACCGACGGCGAGATCGTCGTCGCCTTGCTGGGTGAGGAGGCCACCGTGAAGCGCTTCTTCCGCGAATCCGACCACATCCGCCTCCAGCCCGAGAACGAGACGATGGAGCCGATTCGCAGCGCCGAGGTTTCGGTCCTCGGCCGCGTCATCGGCGTTGTCCGCAAGGTCTGACGCCGCCAGCGGCTATTCGCGCCGGGGCCACTTGCCCGACTCTATGAGGCGCTTGTAGCGCCGCTGTTTGCGCCGTGCGTCGCGCATCAGCAGCGGCAAGAGCCTCAGGGCGAGGCGGGGAAAGAGGTCGAAGAGGCGCAGCAGTGGCCCGCGCCAGCGGGGCAGCACGAGCAGCGGGCGGGGCCGTTCGACCAGCTTTCCGACTGCGGTCGCCACCTGTTCCGGGGTCAGCAGGTGACCGGAGAAGGAACCCGCCGCATCCGGATCGTCGAGCCTGCCCTCGAGCATCGGCGTCCAGATGCCGTCCGGGCAGACGGCGGAGAGATGCACGCCGGAGACACCCGCGCGGCGCAGGTCGAAGAGCGTGCCCAGGGTGAAGGCCATCGCCGCGTGCTTGCTGGCCGAGTAGTTGACCTCTCCGGGCGCCGCGACCAGTCCGGCCAGGGAGATGACGTTGACCACATGGCCGCGCCCGGCGGGGATCATCCTCTCCAGCGCGGCGACGGTGCCGTTCATCGTGCCGAGCGTGTTCACGTCGAGCATCGCCTTGCGGGTGGCTCCGTTCTGCTCCCAGGAAGAGCCGGTGGCCAAGATGCCGGCGTTGTTCACCCAGAGGTCGAGCGAGTCCGGACCGGTCGCCATCGCGGCTGCGCGACAGGCCTCCTCGTCCCTGACGTCGAGACCGGCCGAGCTCGAGCCGGTGCCGGCCTCAGCTGCCGTGAAGGCAGCCGCGTCGGCATCGAGGTCGGTGGCGTGAACGAGGAAGCCGCGGCTGGCCAGATCGAGGGCGATCGCGCGACCGAGCCCGCTTCCCGCTCCGGTGACGACCGCCGTCGGCATCGCCGCGCAGGATATTCGATGCAATTGTTGCGAGCGCCCTGTCGGGAGTCGTTCGCGCGCTAGCATCGGAGGGCGAGCCGAGCGACCGCGGGGGGAGAGAAAACCCTTCGAGGAAAGTCCGGACACCAAAGGGCGAGGGCGGTGGGTAACGCCCACCCGGGGAAACCCGCGGGAAAGTGCCACAGAAACACACGGCCGATGGCGCGGCCACACGTGAGTCGCGTACAGGCAAAGGTGAAATGGTGCGGTAAGAGCGCACCGGCGTCGCGGTGACGCGGCGGCCAGGCAAACCCCGCCCGGTGCAAGGCCAAACAGGATCGTCGACCCTGCCCGGCGAGATCCAGGTAGGCCGCAGGGCCGCTCCGGCGGCCCCTCGGGGCTTCGGCCCCGGTGAGATAGATGGTCGTTCACGACAGGATCCGGCTTACAGGCCCGCTGAGGAAAGGCCCCCGCAAGGGGGCCTTTCCTATCTCTTCACATTTTCCTGTCTTAGCGTTTGCTAACGTGCCGCCAACTTCCGCTGAATCTCCGCCACATACCGCGGGGAGCGGGGGACCCACAAGTTGGGGCGAATCGCAGGCTTATGCCGCGTAGCGCAGCTCTTTCAGCGCGAGCCCGTCAGCTAACCCCGTAAGCGTTCGAAAGAGCTATGAAGACAGTTGCGAACCGCCTCTGGCGGCAAGATCATTTACGTTTCGTGCGCGCCGACGGCAAGCGCGCCCAGCTGCCCGTCCGTTGGGCGGTCCCCCTGCTGATCGCCGCCGCGTTCGCTCTCGCCGCAGCTCCCGCGCAAGCCGAAACCGGGGGAGCCTCGACGGTCGCCTCCAGCGAGGCCCAGACGGGAAGCGAAATCGCCTTTATGCCGATGCGCTGGGCGGCGGCCACTTGGTATGGCCCGGGCTTCTACGGCAGTCGCACCGCCTGCGGGCAGGTGTTGCGCCCCCACACGATCGGCGTCGCCCATCGCAATCTCCCCTGTGGGACCACGGTCAAGTTTGTCTACCACGGCCAGCAGATCGTCACGACCGTGATCGACCGTGGTCCATATAGCCGCGGCAACTCCTGGGACCTGACCAATGGTGCCCGCCAGCTGCTTGGCTTCGACGGCTCAGGGCCACTCCGATACGCAGTCTCGCTCGAGTATGCGAGGCAGGGGCGCCGCCTTGGCCACGCCGGCCGATGATCAACCGCCGTTGCGGCTAGTCTTTCCCGTCTGAGCAGGACTTTTCTACGAGAGGAGCGGGCATGTCGAGGTCTTCCCTGAGGGCTGGCGTCGTTGATCGGATCGCCAGAAGCAGCCGCCCGGCAGTGGCGGTCGCACTTGTGGGTTGCCTCGCGATCCTGGTCGCGACGACCGCCGGCGCCGGCGCGGCGACCAACTCGCGCACCACCGTCGTGCTCGGCAGCACCGCGACCGTCCCCGATCCATCCTGTCCGGAGCTGCCCTGCCAGGCGGTCGGCAGCGTCACCGGCTTCCAGGTCAGCACGGACCAGGGAGACCTGCCCTTCCGGGTACGGAAGGACGGCAAAGTGAAGGCCTGGACGCTGACTCTGGCGCAGCCGACCAGCAAGCAGCGCGCCTTTTTCAACGGCTTCTTCGGCACGCCGCCGGAGGCACGGCTGGCGATCCTGCGCCGCGTCCCCGGCACCAATCCGCCCCGCTACAACCTGCGCAGCCAGGGCTCGATCCACGTGCTCAGCCCCTACTTGGGCCAGACGGTCAGGTTCGGCGCCTCGCTACCGGTCGAAAAGGGCGACATCGTCGGTTTGACGATCCCAACCTGGGCACCCGCCTTCGCGCAGAACCTGTCAGCCAAGAACGCCTGGCGAGCCAGCCGCGAAGAGGGCAAATGCACCAACACCACCGACGTCCGCCAGGGCGAGCCCCAGGAAAAGATCGGCACCCGCGCAACCTACGGCTGCCGCTACTCAACCGCACGGCTGCTCTACACGGCCACCGTGGTAGAGGACTGAGCCCAAACTCTGCTTGGACAAAGGAGGGGTCAGGGGACCCCGGCCCCTCCTTCAGCTACGCAGCCGAAGGCAACACTTCGGGCGTAGCCTGATCTTTGGGTAGAGCAGCCGCGCTGGCAATCAGGCTCTGGAACTCGTTCAAAGCCAGGTGTGCAACCGCCTCGAGCAACTCCTCATCGCTCCAGCCGATCTCCCGTGCCTCCTCGTGGAGGTGGTGGGGAGGAACGCCGTCGGCCTCTAGCGTGGCTTGCAGGTATTCGAGCAGCGCCGCCTCTTTGGGGTCGCCCGAGCTGAAGCTGCGCGCTCGTGAGACCTCATCCAATCCGAGGCCCGCGCGCCGTGCCGACTTCGCGTGCTGGGCGATGCTGTAGTTGTCCTGGCGATGCTCGGCAACCGCCAGCGCGATCCGCTCGCGGGTCGCTACCGGCAGGACACCGCCGCGCAGCTCGGAGCGCATCCGGGTGTATGCACGCAGCACTGCTGGTGCACCGGCGAGGACGCCGACGAACTTGGTCACAGCACCGCCAGCGGCCTGGATGCTCTTGATCAAGGGAGCACTCTCGTCAGGAGCCGTCAACTCGTCGTGGATCTGGAATCTGCTTACTGCCGTTTTAACCGTCAAAGTCGCATCCCGCCTTTGGCTCGGGTTTGGCGAATTTCGCTTTACAGAGCCTTTACGTGGCCTTTACTTTACTTTGAGCCATTAACTTACGCTAAGTAAGTTATACCGACATTCAGACGCACTCGCAAGCCTTGTGCGACGAGCGTCACTTACCCGTAATACGAGGTTCTGCACCTCACCGGTTCAGTTCGCCTATCTTTGGCGCTCACCGCGCGGGCAAGAGCCAAGGAGGCCGGAATGGCAGAACAACCAACGAGCGCCGCAGATGTCGCAAAGATCGTCAAGGATCGCGACGTTCGCTTTATCCGGCTTTGGTTCACCGATGTCCTCGGTCAGCTGAAGAGCTTCTCGATCAACGCCTCCGAGCTTGAGGATGCCCTCGAGGGCGGCATGGGCTTCGACGGTTCCTCGATCACTGGGTTCAACCCAATCGAGGAGTCGGACATGATCGCCATGCCCGACCCTTCGACCTTCGCGATCATCCCCTGGCGGCCCGAGGAGGAGAACGCGGTCGCCCGCATGTTCTGCGACGTCCGGGTTCCCGGCGGCGATCCCTACGAGGGTGATCCGCGTTGGATCATGCGCCGAGCCATGCAGCGAGCAAAGGATCTCGGCTTCGACGCTTACAACATCGGCCCCGAGCTCGAGTACTTCTACTTCCGTTCGGCCAAGCCGGATGGGGGCGTGCCGGAGGTGCTCGACGAGGGCGGTTACTTCGATCTGACCACGCTCGACGCCGGCTCCGACGTACGCCGCGAGACGATCCTGGCGCTGGAGAAGATGGGTATCCACGTCGAGTATGCCCACCACGAGGTCGGCCCCTCCCAGCACGAGGTCGACATGCGCTACAAGGACGCGCTGCAGATGTCCGACGACTGCATGACCTACCGCATCGTCGTCAAGGAGTACGCGATGAAATACGGCTGGCACGCGACCTTCATGCCGAAGCCGTTGTTCGGCGAGAACGGCTCCGGGATGCACGTCCACCAGTCGCTCAGCCGCGACGGCAAGAACGCCTTCTACGACGCCGACGACCCCT
>DATNGU010000296.1:0-16570 GCA_035605775.1 Solirubrobacterales bacterium
GTCGAACTCGCCGCCGACGGCGATCCAACCGGAACCGCTTGGGAAACCGAGCACTACGACTCCGAAACCTTCGAAGGCACCAAGACCGGACCCGACCCAGGCGTGGGCGTCTACGTCACCACCAGCTCTCCGGCCACCCCAACGAAGATGATCGTCCGCACTCCGACCGCTGGCTGGGACGCCCAGGTATTTGCCGCACCTGCCGGGCCGCCGTCCGATCTCAGCGGTTGGGACGAACCGGTCGGAGACGTGAGCGACGCCGGGGCAACGCAGGAGATCGACCTCGACGTCAACCAACCATCGACCTACTTCCTGCTCTGGTTCACCAAGGCCTCCGAAGCCCGTGACCAGGCGGGCCGCTACCAGATCGAGATCAGCGACATCAAACTGCTGGGCTGACGAAGCCTGGGCAGGCCTTTAGAACTCGTACGAGCGGGCCTTGGCGTGGCGCTCGATTGCCAACTGGACCAGGCGGTCGCACAAATCCGGATAGTTGAGGCCGCTTGCCTCCCAGAGCTTCGCGTAGACGCTGGTCTCGGTGAAGCCGGGCATGGTGTTGATCTCGTTGACGAGTATCTCGCCGTCGGGCTCAACGAAAAAGTCGCAGCGAGCGAGGCCCGAACAGCCGCCGAGCCGGAAAGCCCCCAACGCCAGCTCCTGCAAGCGGTTGGTCTGCTCGTCGGATAGCGGTGCCGGAACGACGAGCTCCATGCCGCCGTCGCTGTACTTGGTCTCGTAGTCGTACCACTCGCTATGGGCAACCACCTCGCCGGGAAGCGATGGTTTGGGCTCATCGTTGCCGAGCAGCGAACACTCGACCTCGCGCCCGTGGGCGGAGGCCTCGACAATCACGCGCGGGTCGTGTCGGAGGGCCAGCTCGACCGCCGCGTCGAGCTCCACCCCCAATGCCTCGACCTTGCTGATGCCGACGCTGGAGCCAAGCCGCGACGGCTTCACCCAGAGCGGTAGGCCCATCGCCTCGCAACGATCGCGCCAGCCCGCCTCGCCGACGGCGGTGAACTCGACCTGGGGTAGGGCGGCCTGGGCGAAAAGCCGCTTCAGAGTCAGCTTGTCCATGCAGACCGCGGAAGCGAGCACGTCGGAGCCGACATAGGGAACGTCGAGCCACTCGAGCATCCCCTGGATGCTGCCGTCCTCGCCAAACGGGCCGTGCAGGGCGGGGAAGGCGGCATCGGCGCCGTGCAGGCCGGCCGCGGGCATCAGCTCGAGCGGGGCGCCCCGGAAACTCCAGCTGCCGTTGCGGGCAATCGTCATCAGCAGCGGCTCGTGGCCGGCCTCCTGTAGACCGCGCGCCACCGCCTCGCCCGAGCGCAAGGAAACGTCGTGCTCGGAGGAGCGGCCGCCGCAGAGGACCGCGACCTTCATTCCGCTTCCGCTTCCGGTTCGCTTTTTTCCACGGCGCGTTTGCCGACGACCACCGTGACTTCCGAACCGCCTTCGACTTCGGAGCCTGGCGGCGGGAACTGGTCCGTGACGCGGCCTATCTGGGACGGGACTTCGGTTTCACCTTCCTGTACCGCGGGCGTCAGGCCGGCTTCTCGCAATGCCTGCACCGCTTCGGCTCGTTCCTTGCCGATCACGTTCGGCACCTTCGCTTTCTGCTCTCCCTGGGAGACGACGATCGAAACGGTCGAGCTCTGCGGCAACTGCGAGCCGGCGCTCGGCGCCTGCCGGATCACCTCGCCCTCCGGCTTTGCGCTTTCTTCTTCTTCGACACTCGGGGTGAGGCCGCGTCCGCGGATCTGTTGTACGGCCACCGACCGCTGCGTTCCAACCAGAACCGGGACGGTCGCAAGCTTCTGCCCCTTCGACACTGTGAGAACTACCATCGAGCCGCGGGTCGCCGTGGTTCCGCCGCCCGGATCGGAGCGGATCACCAGACCTGCTTCCACCCGATCGGAGTTGACTTTTTCCACCTGCCTGTCGAAGCCTGCTCCTTCCAGCTTCGCGATCGCCTCTTCCTGGCTCAGGCCCGACAGCCCGCCCGGGACCTTGGCGATGCCGGGGCCGGCGCTGACGGTTAGCGCCACCTTCGGCTTCGAGCAGAAGAAGCTAAGAAAGGCACAGTCAAGAGAGGCCTTGCCCGCCCGGGGGTCCTGCTCGAGCACCGTGTTGGCGGCCACTTCGCGTTGGACCCGGTTGACGTCCCCGACCTTGAACCCGTTCTGTTCCAGCAGCGCGATCGCGACGTTGAGCTGGTTGCCCGTGACGCCGGGCACCTCGGTCGTCGTATCGCGGGTCAGCGCGAAGCCCAACAGGGCGCCGAGCAGGACTGCGGCCGCGGCGAACCAGGCCCAACGCCTACGCCGCCGCCGGCGCTCCTCCTCCTCGGGATCGAGCTCTGCCGCGGCCGCCGCCTCCGGTCCAACCACCGGTGGTGGCAAGGGCGCGAAGGCCGCCGTCCCGCCGCCTTCGGCAGCGGGGTTCTGCAGCGCTGCGTCAAGGGCGGCGATGAAAGCATCGGCGCTCTGGAAGCGGCGACCGGGGTCCTTCTCCAACGCTCGCATCGCCACCGCATCGAGGGCGGGCGAGACGTTTGGGGCGATCGAGCTGGGGCGCTGGGGCGTGTGTGAGACCTGCTTCATCGCGATCGCAATCGCCGAATCGGCTTCGAAAGGCACTCGCCCGGCAAGGGCCTCGTAGAGCATCACCCCGATCGAGTAGAGGTCGGAGACAGCCGTCACCGCCTGGCCCTGCGCCTGCTCTGGCGAGAGATAGTGCGGGGTGCCCATCACCGATCCGGCCTGGGTGATTTCCGATGCGCCGGCGCGGGCGATGCCGAAATCGGTGACCGTGGCCGCCCCCTTGTCATCAACAATGACGTTCTGCGGCTTCAGGTCGCGGTGGACGATGCCGTGACGGTGGGCGAAGCCGGCGGCCTCCAGCACCTGGCGAATCAGCCCGACCGCCTGCTCCGGGGTCAGGCCCTGGTCGATCAACTCCTTCAGCGAGCGTCCCTCGAGCAGCTGCATCGCGATGTAGTAGGTGCCGTCGACATCGCCTCGGTCGAAGACGGCGACGATGTTGGGGTGTTGCAGTCCGGCGGCGGCCTCCGCCTCGCGCCGGAAGCGCTCGACGAATTCGCGGTCTTGAGCGAAGCGCCGGTGCAGGACCTTGAGCGCGACGCGGCGCTGCAGATGTGAGTCCTCAGCCAGCCATACGTCTGCCATCCCCCCCGAGCCAATTCGGCGCAACAGCCGATAGCGGCCGTCGATCGTGCTTCCCTCGCCGACTTCAGGCGACAATTTCAGCTCCCTCCGTTGAGGATGGTTTCGGCGACATCGCGGAAGATCGGCGCCGCCACGTCGTTTCCAAACGCCGTGGTGCACTCGACCGTCGCGGCGATCGCTATCTGTGGGTCATCAGCCGGCGCGAAGCCGATGAACCATGCCTGGTTCTCTTCGGTGCCGCCGCCGCAGGTGTCGTTGAAGGGGGTTTCCGCGGTACCGGTCTTGCCTGCCACGGCAACGCCCGGGATCGCCGCGTTGGTTCCGGTGCCTTCGCTAACCACCCCTTCCATCGCCGTGGTCAGCTCAGCGGCGGTCTCCTCGTCGATCGGGCGACTGTACTGGGACGGATCGAGCCGCTCCGTCACCCGCCCGTCTGGATCGACCACGCGGCTCCAGATCTGCGGCTTCATCAGGCTGCCGCCGTTGGCGACGGCGGCAGCAACCTCGGCCATCTGCAGCGGCGTCACCGCCAGCCGCTCCTGGCCGATCGCGACCCGGGCAATGTCGATCGGGTCGTTGCGATCGAGGAGCTGGCCCCCTTCGAAGAGCCCACTCGCGTAGACCTGGTCATCGGGCAGGTCAATCGCCGGAGTCGAGTTGAAGCCGAAGCGGTCCATGTATTCGAACAGCGTCCCCTCACCGACCTGTTCACCAAGCTGGGCGAACCAGGTATTGACCGAGTTGGTGAGCGCGGTGTCGAGGGCGATCGGGCCGAAGCTCTCGTTGAAGTCGTTCTGCAGCGGCTGACCCTGGATGTCGAGCGTGCCGGGCGCGTCGATCGTCGTTTCCGGCGTGATCGTGCCGCTGTCGAGCCCGGCCGCCGCGGTCACCACCTTGAAGGTCGAGCCTGGCGGGTATTGACCTTGGGTCGCGCGATCGAGCAACGGCGACTCGACTTCGTTTTGGTTCAGCTCCGAGAGTTCGAAGGGAACCCGGTTGGGATCGTAGGGCGGGTTCGAGGCGAGCACACGGACCCTGCCACTGCTCGGCTCGATCGCCACCACGGCGCCGAAGCCCGCCGCTTCGAGGTCGGCCAGCGCCACCCGCTGCGCTTCGGCGTCGATGTTGGTGACGACGTCGTTGCCTTCCTGGCGCTTGCCGCGCAGCTCGTCCAGGATCGAGCCGAATTCGGAGCTGTTGCCGACCAGTTCGTCGTTGTGGAACTTCTCAAACTCGCTGTCGCCCTGGCGGACGAAGCTGTAGCCGATCGGGTGCCCATACAACGACCCTTCCGGGTAGCGACGCACGTAGCGCAGGCTGTCCCCTCTGCCCTTGGGGACGGAGTGGGCGATGACCGTGCCATCCGCCGCGAGAATCCGACCGCGGCGGATCTGCTGCTGCTCCAGCAGCGGGCGCTTGTTGGCTTCCTTCTCCTTCAGCGCCTCTGCGTCGAAGACCGACCAGTAGGACGTGAACGCGACCAGCACGGCGAAGAGGACGACGATAAAGCCGAAGAGCTGGACGATCTGGCGGTTCATCGGGTCACGCACCCTTCATCGCAAGGGCGCCGCGCGAAGCCGCCGCCTCACGCCTTGCGCGGTCGGAGATCAGCAGCAACAGCGCCAGCAGGACGAAGTTGGCGACGATCGAGCTACCGCCATAGCTGATGAAGGGCAGGGTGACGCCGGTCAGTGGGATCACCCGCGTGACGCCACCGATGATCACGAAGGCCTGGATCGCGAAGACGGCGGTGAGGCCGGTGGCGAGCAGCTTCGAGAAGCCGTCATCGGCGAGTAGGGCGATCTTGAACCCGCGCGCGGCGATCAGGAGGTAGGTGAGGACGACGGCGCTGGCACCGAAGAGACCCACCTCGTTGACGATCAATGAATAGATCGTGTCGGTCTGTGCCGCCGGCAGCAGCGCGTTGTCGGTGCCGGGAATCGTGATCAGCGCCTGGCCAAAGCCCTTGCCGAAGAGACCGCCGTCGGCCTGGGCAAAGATCGATTGCAGGATCTGGTAGCCGCTATCGATCGGGTCCTGGTAGGGGTCGAGCCAGATCTCCACCCGGTCGTGGACGTGGGGGACCGTGGAGGCGAAGAACCAGGCGCCAACGAGGAACATCGCCATCCCGATCACAACAAACGAGAAGCGGCCGGTGGCCACGTAGAGCAGGGCGAGGAAGGCGGCAAAGAACATCAGCGAGGAGCCCAGGTCGCGGATGAAGACGAGCATGAACATCGACGCGCCCCAGACGACCAGCAGCGGCCCGAGGTGCTTGAGCGGTGGCAGGGTGACGCCCAGCACCCGCCGGGCACCGACGATCAGGACCTCGCGGTGCTCCCGCAGGTAGCTGGCGAGAAAGACGACGATGCAGATCTTCGAGAACTCGGCTGGCTGAAAGGCAAGGGGGCCGATCTTCACCCCGAGGTAGGCGCCGTTCACCTGCTGTCCGATTCCCGGCAGCCGCGGGGCCAGCAGCAACAACAGACCCACCCCGGCGATCGTGTAGCGGTAACGCTCGAGCACGTCGTAGTCGCGCAGGAACTGGATCGTGAGGGCGAAGAGGACGATGCCGAGGACGAACCAGTTGGCCTGGTCGCGGGCCAGGCTCTCGTCGATCCGGTAGATCATCACCAGGCCGAAGGCGGTCAGCAGGGCGACCAATGGAAAGAGGTAGGGATCCGCGTCAGGGAGGCGCAGCCGCAGATAGATGTGGGTGGCGAGGCACACGGCGAGGAAGTAGGCGCCGTAGACGAGGCTGATGTTGCCGAGCCGTGCGTTCTCCTGGGCGAAGACCGCGGCGAACCCGGCGCTGAGCAAGAGCGCGACCGGGACCAGGGCGACGAGCTCCCGGTTCCGCGCCGACGTCAAGGAACCCCCTGGCTGCGTTCGATGTCTTCGACCAGCGAGACAGCATCGGAGCGTGAACGAACGTCGTGGCCGGTGACCGCTTCGCGTCGTTTGCCAGGCAGGGAATCGGTCTGGATCGGGCTCGCGTAGCGCTCCTGGTAGAGCGTCACGCCAAAGGGAAGCTCGTAGGGCAGGCCACGGTAGAGAGCGACCCGACCAGCGTCGTCAGTTCCGAGGAACCAGACTTGCCTGTTGCCATACCAGGCGCCGGCGGCGATCGCGGCCAGCACGGCGACGACCGCCAGTACCTTGGCGACGGTACGCAGGCGGCGTGGCTGGGGCTTTGAAGTCAGCTGATCTCGGCGCTGCTGCGCCGCCGCCGCAGCGGCGCGCCGGCGCACCTCGGTCGCGGTAAGCCCCGCCTCCTCGGCAGCCGCTCCCACCAGGGTCGCGTCCTCGCGGGACTCGCCCTGCGGCGCCGCCGCGTCGCCGAGGCGGAAAACCATCGCCGTGATGTTGTCGCGGCCACCCGCACCATTGGCCTCGTCGACCAGCGTCCGCACCGCCTCCTTCATCGAGGGAGCAGTGGCGAGGACTGCCGCGATGCGCTCCTCGTCGACCATCGTGGTGAGGCCGTCGGAACAGAGCAAGAAGACGTCGCCGGGGGCGGCAGGCACGGTCTGCAGATCGACCTCGACCTCGGGCTCGGGCCCGAGCGCCCGCGTAATGATCGAGCGTTGAGGGTGGTCCTCGGCCTGGGCGTCGGTTATCTGTCCTTTGCGGCGCATCTCCTCGACCAGCGAGTGGTCGCGGGTGAGCCGCTCCAGCTTGCCGCGGCGCAAGCGGTAAGCACGGCTGTCGCCGACGTGGCCGATCCCGACCTCTTCTTTTTGCGCGTCGACGATCGCCGCCGTGATCGTCGTCCCCATTCCCGCCCGGGAGGGGTCGGCTCGGGCGAGCTCGTGGATGCGGCGGTTCGCCTCTTCGATCGTTTCGCGCAGGAAGAGCTCAGGGGGAACCTCAGGCAGGTCGCGGTCAAAGGCATCGGCCGCGGTTTTCGAAGCAACCTCGCCGGCTTGGGCGCCTCCCATGCCATCGGCAACGACGAAAATCGGCGTGCGTACGAAGAGCGAGTCCTCGTTCTCGCTGCGCTGGCGACCGGTATCGGTGCGGAAGGCCTGGTCGTCTACGCGCAACATCTCAGCTTGCCTCGAACCTAAACTCGGTGTCGCCGATCCGCACCACGTCGCCGTCGATCAGCTCCGCATCACCATGCAGCGCGGCGTCGTTCAGCAGGGTGCCGTTGGTTGAGCTCATATCTTCGACGTAGGCCCGTCCCTCGCGAGAGAAGATCCTCGCGTGCAGACCGGAGGCGTAGCGATCCTCGATCCGCAAGTCGGCCTCCTGGGAGCGGCCGATCGAGAGGCCTCCAATCAGGTCGAAGCGCTCACCCTCGCGCAGGCCCCCTCCGCGCAGCGCGATCAACCAGGCGTCGCCGCCTGCTGGCGCGCCCTCGAAAGCCGGCACAGGGTGGAAGCCGGTGCCATCCGGCGCCGGCGCCACCGTGCCGCGTAAATCCTTCAAGGCGCTGCGCGCGATCCAGAGCAGGAACAGGTAGAGGACGGCGAGAAAGCCGAACTTCAGGGCGACGGAGATCGGGTCGTAGTCCACGCGTTCAGCACACTAGGGCTACTGCTCGACGTCGAACATGAAGGTCGTCGTGCCGAGGGTGACCTTGTCGCCGGATTTGAGTCGGGTCGAGCCGACGCGGCGCCCGTTCACCTTGATCCCGTTGGTGGAACCGAGGTCGGCGACCGTCCAATCACCCGCCGGGGAGCGCCGCAGCTCAGCGTGATGGCGGGAGACATTGGGGTCGCGCAGCACGCAGTCCGCGTCCTTGGAACGGCCGACCGTCGCCCGCGGCCCGTCGAGCACGTAGCGACGGTCGTCGACGGTGACGACCGCTCGGGTAGCCACCTCGGCCCGCCGCGAGGGGGCCTCCGGCACAGCCGCCTCGTGGACGGCGGAGTAGACCATCGTGTGGCCCTCCTCGCCTTGGCTGGGGCTGTCGCCCTCGTGGGCAGGCGGCTTGACCAGCCGCGTTTGGATGCCGAACTCGCCGAGGCGCAGCCGCTCATCGGTCTCGAAAGCGACCGTCGGCCGGGTAAGCAGGTCGTAGTTACGCCGGCGCGCGTGCTCCAGCAGGTAACCCGAGAGCTCCTGCTCGAGCGAGCGCTCGTAACCCTCGAGGCGGGTCCGATCCTTGCCCGAGAGGTAGACCGTGTACTCGTTTGGAACGTAGACCCGAGCTACGCCGGCGCTCTTGTGCGCGTCCATCTCCTTGGCCAGCTTTCGAGCGAGCTCGACGGGCTGTACCTCAGAACTGAAGGCGCGACTGAAGACTCCCTCGACGAGACCTTCTATCCGACTCTCGAGGTTGCGTAGAACGCTGATTGGAACTCCTCCTGCGACGCGGTAGCGGAGATATCTCCAGGTCGGCTGGATCCGGCTGAATCCTACGGGAGGAAGGCTCCGTGGCCCACCGCGAGCCAGGCACCGAGCATCACTGCAGCAGCGACGGCGGCGGTACGCAGACCACGGAGGGCGTTGGTGCGGGCCGGCTCCTCCGCAAGATCGTCAAGCGAGTCCTCGATCGCGCTTCCCAGCGCCTCCAGCGCAGGACGCCGCCCTGGCCGCGGCAGCAGCGCGGCGTCGATCGTGTCGCAGAGGCCACGCGGCAGGTCGGGGCGCAGGCGGCGGAGAGGGCGGGGACGGGCGCCGATTGCTCTCGCCGTCGCCGCCGGAGTCGCGCGGCGGTTGGGATTCTCGCCCGCCCAACACTCATACAACGTTAGGGCAAGGGAGTAGACGTCGGCTTCGGGGCCGGCGGCGCGGCCCTCGGCCTGCTCAGGCGACATATAGGCGAGCGTTCCGACCACGTCGCCGGGGGCGGTCAGGGCGGCGCCGTCGGCGAGACGGGCCACGCCGAAGTCCATCAGCTTGGCGCGGAACTCCCCGTCGGGGGGGACGAGGACGTTCTGGGGCTTTATGTCCCGGTGCACGACCCCGCGCGAGTGGGCGTGGTCGAGCGCCTCGCAAAGATCGGCGCCGATCTCGCCGATCTCGCGATCGCTGAGCGCTCCCTGCCGGCTCAACCCGGCCAGGGTCGTGCCATCGACCAGCTCGGTAACGAGCAGAGCGTTGCCGTCCTCCTCACCCATCTCGTAGAGGGTGACGATGCCGGGGTGGTTGAGCCGAGCCGCGGCTTGCGCCTCGCGCAATACTCGCCGCCCTGCCTCGCCCCGCGACTCGATCGCCTTGACCGCGACGGTTCGCTCCAGGCGGCCGTCCCACGCCTCATAGACGACGCCGAAGCCGCCGCTGCCGATGCGGCGCTCGATTAGAAAGCGGTTGAGGACGAGGGAACCGACCAAAGCTCCTTCGACTTCGGCGCCGCGCGGCGCTCTCCTGCGGCCTTCGCGTGCAAAAAACCCGTCGTTTGCTGCATCTAGAAGCGCCGACCGTGCTGGCGTGCATACTCTCCGCCCAGCCAACCAGCTTGGAGAGCCGCTTCTTGGAGGATTCGCTCGCATCCCGGCCTGGGCGCCGACCGCGCCCGCCACGCCGTCCCGAACGACAGCAGATTCTGCTGCGGCGGGCACTCGCCCTCGGCGTCGGCCTGCTGATTCTGATCCTGCTCGTGCTCGGCGTGCGCGGCTGCCTCAACGCTCGCAAGCACCGTGCGCTGAGCGACTACGCGCGCAACGTGGCCCAGATCGTCGACGAGACCAACCAGACCAGCAAAAGCTTCTTTGGCAAGCTCTCGGAACCCGGCGCCCTCTCCGTCACCGAGTTCGTCGCCGAGGTGAACGCAGACCGGAGCGCTATGGACAACTACGCGTCGCGGATCGACTCACTCGACGCTCCAGGAGATATGGGCGACGCGCAGAGAACGCTGGAGCTGGTCTACGAGTTGCGCAGCAGCGCGATGACCGAAATCGCCGAACAGGTCAGCACGGCGCTGGGCGACGTCGGCTCAGAGAAAGCGACGGCGGCGATCGCCAACCAGATGGCGAAGCTGCTGGCGAGCGATGTCCTCTATTCCTCCGTCGCGCGGCCAGAGATCAACGGTGTGCTCGCCGACAACGGCATCGAGGGGGACGACGTCCCAGAGAGCGTGTTCCTCGCGGACGGGACCGAGTGGCTCGACGAAAGCGCGGTCAGCGAAGCGCTCGGCTCGGTAAGCGGATCAAGCGCCGCGGCGACGCCCGGCGTGCACGGGCTGGGCCTGATCGGGACGAGCATCAACGGCACCGAACTTACCCCGGAAGCCGCTACCGCGGTAGCGGCCGAAGAAACGCCCGAAGTCGAAGTCGAAGTGCAAAACCAGGGGGAATCGACCGAGAACGGAGTCACCGTCTCCGTAACTGTCAACGGCAGCACGCTGCAGCAGGACATCAGCAGCATCGAAGCCGGCGAAACGGAAACGGTGGTGATCCCGCTGACCCCGGCACCCTCGGGCGAAGTGACGCTTGAAGTCGAAGCCGTCCCGGTTCCCGGCGAGGAAGTCTCCGAAAACAACAAGGCCACCTACACGGTCGAATTCGAATAGCCGATGCGGATAGCTTTCCTCGGTCCGGCCGGCACCTTCACCGAAGACGCGCTGCGCGAAGCGGCTCCAGTGGGCGAGGAGATCGAGCCGCTGCGGACGCCGACCATCCATGACGCGATCCTGGCGGTCGAGCGGGGCGAGGCGGAGCGAGCGCTGGTGCCGTTCGAGAACTCGATCGAGGGCTCGGTGCGCAGCACGCTCGACACGCTGGCCTTCGACGCCGAGGGGGTGACGATCATCGGGGAGCACGATTTCGCCGTGCACGCCCACCTGATCGCGCGTGAGGGAGTGGAGTTGGAGCAGATCTCGGCGATCCTCTCTCACCCCCAGCCGCTCGCCCAGTGCGCCGGTTTTCTGCGCGAAAACCTGCCGGGAGTCGAACGACGCAGCGTCAGCAGCACGGCCGAGGCGGTCCGCATGGTCGGCGAGTCGGTGCGGCCCTGGGCGGCGATCGGCGCTCATGCCGCGGCCGACCTCTACGGTTGCGCGGTGCTGAGGGAGGGGATCGAGGACGAGGCAGACAACGTGACCCGCTTCGTCTGGATCGCCCCGAGCGGGACCGAAGCGGTTGGCGAGGGGCCTGCGCGTACCTCGCTCGTCTTCTCCGAGCTGGGTGCGGATCACCCCGGGGCACTGGTCGAGGCGTTGCAGGAGTTCTCGAGTCGCGGCGTCAACCTGTCCCGAATCGAGTCGCGGCCGCTGCGGAGCGGCTTGGGTCGCTACATGTTCTTCTGCGATCTCGAAGGGGCGCTCGGCGATGCCGTCGTCTCCGATGCCCTCGAGGCGCTGCGCGGGAAGGCCGGGTCGGTCCGGATTCTGGGCTCTTATCCGATCGCGTAGGAGAGCCTGCGTAGAATTCCCGAGCAAGATGGCACGAGTGCTCGTACTCAACGCTACGTATGAGCCGATCAACGTCTGCACGTTGAGACGCGCCGCTGTGCTGCTGTTGAAGGAGAAGGCGGAGCTCTTAGAGCGGCGAGAGGGTGCGATCCACTCCGAGCACATGACGATGGAGCGGCCCGACGTGATCCGCTTAGTCAGCTACGTCAGGGTGCCGCGCGAGGCACACCGGCGCAAGATCACTCGCCGCGCTGTGCTGGCCCGGGACGCTTGGACCTGCCAGTACTGTGGCTCGACCAAATCCGGGTTGACGGTCGATCACGTCATCCCGCGCAGCCGCGGTGGCAAATCAGTCTGGGGAAACATCGTCGCCGCCTGCGCGAGTTGCAACCGGCGCAAGGGCAACCGCCTCCCGCACGAGATTCAGATGCACCCGAAGAAGTCGCCAAAGGCGCCGGGCCCCAGCATCTTCATCCAAGTAGCCAGCCCCAAGATCCCCCCGGCCTGGCAACAGTACCTACCGGCAGCGGCTTAGACAGCCGGCGGTAGCTCGTCTTGCGGCGTGTCGCCGTTAGTCGGCGGCTCCTCGCCGGACTCCACCACGAGGGCGACGGCGCTGATTCGATCGTCATCCTTGATGTTCATCACCTTCACCCCCTGGGTGGGGCGACCCATCCGGGAGATGCCGCTCGCCGAGGTTCGCTGCACCATCCCGTTCTGGGAGATGAACAACAGCTCTTGATGCTCGCGCACGATCAGAGCGCCGGCCAGGCCGCCCTTTTTCTCGGTCAGTTTCGCGGTCTGCACACCTTTCGTGCCGCGGCCCTTGCGCGGGTACTCGGCGATTGAGGTTCGCTTGCCGTAGCCGTTCTCGGTAACAACGAACAGCTCCGTATCGTCGCGAGCCACGCCCATCGCCAACACCCGGTTCGGCTCGTTGCCGACCTTGGCGCTCACGTTCATCCCTTTCACGCCAGAGGTGTCCCGCCCCATCGCGCGCGCCTCTCCCTCTGAGAAACGCACGGCGTGGGCCGACTTGGACACCATCAAGATGTCGTCCTCGCCCGAGGTCAATCGCACCTGCACCAGCTCGTCGCCGTCACGCACCTTGATCGCGATGATTCCGTCGGCGCGGATCGGCGTGTTATAGGCGAGGAACTCGGTCTTCTTGAACTGACCCTTGGCGGTGGCGAAGGCGAGGTACTTGTTCTCCTTGAAGTCCCGGGTCGGAATCACCGCCATTACCTTCTCGCCTTCGCGCAGCGGCAGCAGATTCACAAGGGCGCTGCCTTTGGCGGTCCGGGAACCCTCCGGCAACTCATAGACCTTGAGCCGGTAGACCTTGCCGCGATTGGTAAAGAAGAGCAGGAAGTCGTGGGTTGAGCAGATGTGGAGGTGGGCGATGTAATCGTCCTCCTTCATGTTCATCCCCATCACCCCAACGCCACCGCGGTGCTGTTGGCGGTAGGTGGCGAGCGGCAGTCGCTTCACATAGCCGGAAGCGGTCAACGAGATCACCATCTGCTGGTCGGCGATCATGTCCTCGATGCCGACGTCACCTTCGAAGTGGGCGATTTCGGTGCGGCGATCGTCGCCGTAGGACTCGACGATCTCCGCCAGCTCCTCCTTGACCAGGCCGAGCACCCTCGACTCGTCGCCGAGGATGGTGCGCAGCTCACCGATCCGCTCCATCAGGTCGGCATGCTCAGCACGAACTTTGTCGGCCTCCAGCGCGGTCAGTCGCTGCAGGCGCATGTCGAGGATCGCCTGCGCCTGCTCACGCGAGAGCTCGAAGTTCGTGATCAACCCGTCGCGTGCCTCGTCGGGATCGGCTGAGGCGCGGATCAGTTTGATCACCGCGTCGAGGTTGTCGAGCGCAATCAGCAGCCCCTCGAGGATGTGGGCGCGTGCCTCGGCGCGGCGCAGTTCGTACTGGGTGCGCCGCGTGACCACCTCGCGCTGGTGCTGGACGTAGTACTCGACCAGCTCGCGCAGGCCCAGCGTCCGCGGAACCCCGTCGACCAGGGCCACCATGTTGATACCGAAGCTGGTCTGCATCGAGGTTTTTTTGTAGAGGTTGTTGAGCACGACTTTGGCCGGGTGGCCACCGCGCTTCAGCTCGATGACAAGGCGCATCCCCGAGCGGTCGGACTCGTCGCGCAAGTCGGAGATGCCCTCCAGTTTCTTGTCGCGGACGAGGTCGGCGATCTTCGTGATCAGACCGTTATCGCCACCCTTCTTCACCATGAAGGGCAGCTCGGTGACGACGATCGCGTCCTTGCCACCTTTGAGCGGCTCGACGTGGGCGCGAGCGCGCACCTTGGCGCTGCCACGGCCTGAAGCGTAGGCGTCGCGGATCCCCTCCAGGCTCATAATGCCGCCGCCCGGGAAGTCGGGGCCCTTGACGTGCTCCATCAAGCCGGCCAGGTCGATCGAAGGGTCGTCGATGTAGGCGTTGACCGCGCCCGCCACCTCGCGCAGGTTGTGGGGTGGGATGTTGGTCGCCATCCCGACCGCGATGCCCGACGCCCCGTTGACAAGCAGGTTCGGAAAACGTGCCGGCAGGATCAGCGGCTCTTGAGTCGATTCGTCGTAGTTGGGCCCGAAGTCAACCGTGTCAGCGTCGATGTCGCGCAACAACTCGGTTGCCAGGCGCCCCAGCCGGGCCTCGGTGTACCTCATCGCTGCGGCCGGGTCGTCGTCGATCGAGCCAAAGTTGCCCTGACCGTCGATCAGCGGGTAACGCAGTGAAAACTCCTGCGCCATCCTCACCAGGGTGTCGTAGATCGCCGAGTCCCCGTGTGGGTGGTACTTACCCATCACCTCGCCGACGATGAAGGCGCACTTGCGGTAGGGCCGGGTCGGCTGCAGGCCAATATCGTGCATCGCGTACAGCACGCGACGATGGACGGGCTTCAAACCATCGCGGACGTCCGGCAGTGCCCGTCCGACGATCACGCTCATTGCGTAATCGAGGTAGGAGGAGCGCATCTCCTTCTCGAGCTCGCGCTCTTCCACCCGTCCGGTCAGTGCCTCCAAGGCCATCAGTTACTCACCTCACACATCGAGGAATTTCACCTCCTTGGCGTTGCTCTCGATGAAGTCCCGGCGCGGACCAACCTGATCACCCATCAGCATCGAGAAGATCTGGTCGGCGGTGGTGGCATCGTCGAGGGTGACCCTGGCGAGAGTTCGACTTGCCGGGTCCATCGTCGTCTCGCGCAGCTGGTCGGCGTTCATCTCTCCAAGTCCCTTGAAGCGGGTCAGCTGCACCCCGTGGCGGGCGAGCTCAAGCACAGCGGGACGCAGCGCTTGAAAGGAGAGGGCATCCGCCGTTCGGCCGCTGAAACGGACCTGAAAAGGCGCCCTACCGACTTGCTTCAGCAGCGCCGTGTGCACCTCGGCAAATTTGCGGTAATCGTGGTGCTCAAACAGCTCGCGCGGCAAGCGGTGGGTACGCGCTAGGCCGCTCTTCCTTTCGATCGCCTTCACCATAAGACCAGCCTCGGAGTCCTCGACGATCTCGGTGTCGAAAGGCTCCCCCTCTGCAGTCTCGGCACTCAGCACCTTGCGGGCTCCGGCAAGCGTTGCGACCTCCTCGTCAAGCAGGCTCGACTCCTCCAGGAAGCGCACAGTCTCGTGACCAAACTCCGCCTGCAGCGAGGAACCCCAGCCCTCGTACTCTTTTGCCCGTCGGGTATAGCTCTGCCAGCGGCTCTTGCTCAATTTCGTCGCCTGACCACTCACGTCAGCGACCTCGATGTCCTCGAGCTTGTCCCGCAACAGCAGCTCCTCGAGTTCGGACTCGCGCTCAAGGTAGGTCTCCTGGTTGCCCTGTTTGACACGGTACAAAGGCGGTTTAGCGATGTACACATAGCCCGCGTCGATCAACTCCGGCATTTGCCGATAGAGAAAGGTGAGAACGAGGGTGCGGATGTGGGCGCCGTCGACGTCGGCGTCGGTCGCCATCACGATTTTGTGGTACCTGGCGTCCTCGAGGTTGAACTCTTCGTGCACGCCGGTGCCGATCGCCGTGATCAACGCCTGCACCTCGGTGTTTGCCAGCACCTTGTCGATGCGGCTCTTCTCGACGTTGATGATCTTGCCTCGCAACGGCAGCACCGCCTGCGTCGAACGGTCGCGTGCCTGCTTTGCCGAGCCGCCGGCCGAGTCACCCTCGACCACGAACAGCTCCGCGTCGCGTGGGTCCTTGACCGTGCAGTCGGCCAGCTTGCCGGGCAGGGTCGAGTTCTCCAGGGCCGACTTGCGACGGGTCAGGTCGCGTGCTTTGCGGGCGGCGTCGCGGGCGCGGGATGCGTCGATCGCCTTGGTGATGATCCGCCGGGCGTCGCCGGGGTTCTCCTCGAAGAACTCGGCCAGCTTGCGGTTGACCGTCTCCTCGACCAGGCCGCGGATCGGCGGGTTGCCGAGTTTGGTCTTGGTCTGCCCCTCGAACTGAGGATCGTGCAGCTTCACCGAGATCACCGCGGTCAGGCCCTCGCGTACATCCTCGCCGCCGAGATTGGGGTCTTTCTCTTTGAGCAGGCCTTTGCCGCGCGCGTAGGCGTTCAGCGTCCGGGTCAGAGCAGAACGGAAACCGGATAGGTGAGAGCCGCCCTCGTGGGTGTTGATGTTGTTGGCAAAGCTGAAGATCGACTCCTGGTAGGAGGCATTCCACTGCATCGCCACCTCAACCTGACCCTCCTCCTCTTCGCCCTCGAAGAAGATCGTCTTGCGGTGCAGCACGTCCTTGTTCTCGTTGAGATGGCGAACGAAGTCCTCGATGCCGCCCTCGTACTGGAAGGTGACGCTGTTGGTCTGCCCCCGCTCGTCGACGAGCTCGATCTTCAGGCCACGGGTAAGAAAGGCCGTCTCACGCAATCGGTCGGCGAGGGTCTGAAAGTCGAACTCGACCTCCTCAAAGACTTCAGCATCGGGCTGGAAGGTGAGCGTGGTGCCGGTCTCTTTGGTCGCCTCGCCGGCAACCAACGGTCCCTGCGGTTTGCCGCGCTCGTAATCCTGGCTCCAGACGTGGCCGTCGCGGCTGATCTCCAGATGCAGCTTCTCGGAGAGCGCG
>DATNGU010000297.1:0-2637 GCA_035605775.1 Solirubrobacterales bacterium
ACTCGTTGGTGTCGAAGCTCATCTTCGGCGCCTCGAGGGTGGACTTGGTTTGCACACAGAGCAGCGCTGCGTGGTTGTCGAAGTCCTCGCGGCGCAGGTAGTGGACGTCGGCGGTGCCGACCAGTGGCCGGCCCAGCTCGCGGGCAAAGCGGACGATCCCCTGGTTCGCCTTCTCCTGCTCTTCGATGCCGTTTTTCTGCACCTCGAAATAGACCTGCTCGGGACCGAAGGCCTGGATCAGGTCGTCGAGGTGGGCGCGGGCGTCGTCGGCGCGCTCTTCGACCAGGCGCCGGCAGAAACGGGAGGCCAGGCAGCCGGTGAGGGCGATAACGCCCTCCGAGTGGGCCGCGAGCAGATCCATGTCGACGTTTGCCTTGCCCCGCGAGAAGCCCTCCAGGAAGCCAGCGGAGGTGAGCTTGACCAGGTTGGCGAAACCGGCGTCACTCTCTGCCAGCAGCGTCAGGTGGTTGCGCTCGTATTTTGGTTTCTCCTTGATCGCCTTGACGTCGTCGACAAAGTAGGCCTCGAGGCCCGCGATTGGCTTGATTCCGTGCTTCTTGCACGCCTTGTAGAGCTCGACGGCACCGTTCATCACGCCGTGATCGGTCAGCCCCAGCGCCGGCTGCCCCAGCTCCGCCGCCCGTGCTGCCATCGAATCGATCTTGCAGGCACCGTCCAGCAGCGAGTACTCGCTGTGGGCGTGGAGATGAACGGCGGAGGGCGAACTCACGGGCTGGGGCCGATCATGCCAAGCGCCGCAGATGCCAACTGCCCAAGAAGCCGCGCCTTCCGTGCTATCTCTGCATCTAAATTCGCGTTAAAAGCGGGCGGGAAACCGTTCCTTCGGGGCTAACATCGCTGCAATGCTTGCAACTGACGGCGATCAGGTCGAGGGGCGTGTGCTCGTTGTCGAGGACGACGAGGGGATCGCCGATGTGTTGCGGCGCTCTCTGCGCAACGAGGGCTACGAGGTGCGGACCTCGGGCGACGGGGTCGAGGCGCTCGACGTAGCCGTCGGCTTCGTCCCCGACTTGGTCGTGCTCGACCTGGGACTCCCTCGCATGGATGGAGTCGAGGTTTGCCGCAGACTGCGCGCCGACAGCGATGTGCCGATCCTGATGCTCACGGCGCGGGCCGAGACCGAGGACCGCGTCGGTGGCCTCGACAGTGGCGCAGACGACTACCTGGTGAAGCCATTTGAGCGCAAGGAGCTATTGGCGCGGATCCGGGCGCTGCTGCGCCGTCGTCCGCCGCGTGGCTCAGCCTCGCTGCAGGTCGGCAATCTCACCCTCAACCCGGATACGCGCGAGGTACGGCGCGGCGAGCGCGAAGTGGAGCTGACCAACCGCGAGTTCGAGCTGCTCGAATTCCTGATGCGCAATGAGCGCCTCGTCGTCTCCCGTGAGCGGCTTCTCGACGAGGTCTGGGGCTATGACCCGATGGCCGCAACCAACACGATCGACGTCTTCATCTCCAATCTGCGCCGCAAGCTCGAGGTCGACAGTGAGAGTCGCCTTTTGCATACGAAACGCGGCGCCGGCTACGTACTGAAGGACTAGCCGTGCATCCGCGCAACTGGCCGGTGCGCTGGCGGCTCGCCGCGACCTCAGCCGGGCTGACCATGCTGATCCTGCTGATCTTCGGGGCCGTCATCGGCCAAGTCGCCACGCAGCGGGTTCGTAGCGAATTCAACCGCGAGGTCGACGCCGCGACCCAAACCCTTGCCGCCGAACTTCGCATCGTCAACACCCCCACCGGCGCCTACCTGATTCGCGGTCCCGGCCTCGATGACTTTGCCTTACCCAACGACGCGACGGTGCGCGTCTTCGACGCCGGTGGGGCGCTGCTGACCCAGAGCACCAACGCCACCGACCTCGGCCCCCCCACCCAAGGTGTCAGTGAGGTCGATGGGCTGCGGGTCGCAACGGCACGGATCGGCAGTGGCAGTGGCAGCCTGACCGGCTACGTGCAGTACGGGCGCAATTTCGAGCACGTCAATTCCACAGTCGATCGGCTCTGGCTATTCGTCGCCGCGGGCGTGCTCGGCGGCACTCTCCTGGCCAGCCTGGCCGGAATGGCGATCGCCCGACGTGCCATGCGGCCGATCTCATCGCTGACCGCCAGTGCCCGTGAGATCGCCGATACCGGCGACCTCTCCCGCCACATGCCCGAGTCGCCGACCGATGACGAGGTCGGGGAGCTGGCCAGAACGCTTGAGCAGATGGTCCGCTCCCTTGACGCGGCCCGATCCGAGCGCGAAGCGGCGCTTAAACGGCAGCGAGAGTTCGTTGCCGACGCCTCGCATGAGTTGCGGACCCCTCTGACCAGCATTCTCGCCAACCTCGAGCTGCTGCAGGCTTCGCTGGAGGAGCCCGCCCGTGAGGACGAGCGGGCGATGATCGACTCGGCCCTGCGCTCCTCCAGCCGCATGAGCCGCCTGGTCACCGACCTCTTGCTCCTCGCTCGTGCCGACGCGGGGCGGATCGGCGCCCGAACCCGCTGTGACCTGGCGGAGGTCGCCGGCAACGCCGCGGCCGAGGTCGCGCCGACGATCGGCGAACGCGAGCTGCGGATCGAGAACGATCGCTCGCTGCCGGTGGACGGCAACCCCGACGAGCTGCACCGGATGGTTCTCAA
>DATNGU010000298.1:0-9374 GCA_035605775.1 Solirubrobacterales bacterium
TCTTCTCCCAGGTCAGCGCGGGCTCTGGCTACGGCTCGCTGGTCGCCGGCATGATCGTGCTTGGGATCGGGATCGGGGCCTTCTACCCCACCGCTACCACCGCGGGGGTCACCTCGGTCGACGAATCGGAGACCAGTCTCGCTGGCGGGATCGTCTACATGTTCCAGATCGCCGGTGGCTCGATCGGCCTTGGGCTGACGACCGCGATCTTCTCTTCCCAGGACTCGTTCGTCGACGGCATCCAGGCTGCCTTCCGCCTCGACGCCGGCCTTTCGCTGCTTGGCTTTCTGCTCACCCTCTTCTTTGTCGGCGGCAGGTTGTCTGGTCGGCGAGCAGTCAGCGAGGCCTAGGGCATTCGCAGCGCCTGGTGGACGCTGTTGCGGCCGGAGCCGGCAATCAGCGTGTCCTCGCCAAAGCCCCCGCGCAGCACATCGTCCTCCGGGCCGCCGATCAGCACGTCCATCCCCTCCCCGCCGAAGAGGACGTCGTCGCCGTGCCCACCGACCAGCCGGTCGTTGCCTTCCCCGCCGATCAGCTTGTCGGGCCCGGCGCCGCCGATCAGGTAGTCCCTTCCGGCCCCACCTCGGACCGTCACGGGTATTGAGATGTCGCTCGCAACCGAGACCCTGTCGTCCCCCCCGCTCGCGTTGACTTCGAAGGCGGCGATAGCCGGAGCGCCGCAGATCAGCTCGTTCGGGTTCGCTTCGGGGTTTTCGCAAACCGTGCCACCGACTTCCAGCTGCGCTTCCGAGTCGATCACGTAGTCGCGCCCGTCGGGGCTGAGCCAAATGCGGATCGTGTTGGCTTCGTCGCCGCCCGCGAGCAGCACCGTGTAGGTCTTCGGCTTGGCGTGCCCGACAGCGGGCGCCAGTAGCGCCAGGAGCGCGAGCGAAATAAGGAGGAGCTTCTTCATCGGTAGGTCGTCCCCGCCGCCAATTCGGTCGGAGCGTCTATTAAGGAAACAGCACGACCTTGCCTACGTTGCGGCGTTCGGCAATGAATTTGTGCGCATCGCCGGCTCGCTCGAAGGGAAACGCCTCGGCAACGACCGGTTGCAGGCGGCCCGCCTCGAGGTCTGCCATCAAGGGTTCGACCACCCGGTCGAGGTTGCCCTCGGCGTCCCACCACTTGAGCATGTTGAGACCGAAGACGCCTTTGTTCTCGTTCATAATCAGCAGGCTCTTCCACCACGGCATCGTCGCCGTCGGCATCGTCGCGAGGCTCTTCAGCGTCAGGGGGATGTCGCGCTTCCCTTCCTTCGAGTTCTCGGAGAGTCCGTACATGATCAGCCGCCCGCCGGAGCGCAACAAGCGGTAGTCCTTGCGGAACGAGCTGGGGCCGCCCGCGTCCATGATCAGGTCGACACCCTCACCGCCGGTGATCCGCATCGTCTCAACCTCGAAGTCCAGCGAGCGGTAATCGATTGGGTGGTCGACCCCCTGCGCACGGATCGCCTCGTGCTTCGAGGGGGAGGCGGTGCCAAAGATCTCGGCGCCGACGTTGCGGGCGATCTGCGTGGCGGAGATGCCGACGCCCCCAGCCGCGGAATGGATCAGAACCCGATCTCCTTTGCGCAGGCTGCCCATCAGGATCAGCGCTGCGTAGGCGGTGCCGTAGTTGACCGGGAAGGCTGCCCCCTGCTCGAAGCTGAGGCCGCCTGGAAGCGAAAGCGCTTGATCGGCTGGAACCGTGACCAGCTCCGCCTGTCCGCCGAAGCGGGTGCCGGCGATGACGCGGTCGCCGACCTTGCGCTCGACGACCCCCTCACCCACCGACTCGATCTCGCCGGCGACCTCATAACCGAGCACGCAGGGCGGCTTGGGTGCATCGGGGTAAAGGCCAACCCGCGCCATCGTGTCGGCAAAGTTGATCCCTGCCGCCCTGACGGTGATTCGAACCTCCCCCGGGCCGACCGGAGGGTCCGGCCGCTCCTGAACTTGGAGCACGTCGTATCCACCCGTCCCTGTTAGCACCACGGCCTTCATCGTGGAGAGCCTTACAGGTCGACCGAGCGACCGACTGAGAAGCCACCGAGCTGGAGGATCTTGTCGACGGTCTCGGCCCGGACCGGGGCGTCGGTGGTCAGCGCCATCACTGCGTGCTCGCCCTCCGCCTCGGCGCCCACCGCGGCCGAGATGATGTTGACGCCCTCCTCGCCGAACATCGTCCCCACCCTGCCGATCATCCCCGGCCGGTCCGCGTAGCGGAAGACGGCGAGATGGTCGGCGAACGGTAGGTAGAAGCTCTCACCCCAAGCCGAGACCAAGTAGGGCTCGTTGCGGGGGCCGACGCCGGTCCCCGCAACCTCGACCTCGTCGCTGCCCGAGCCAAGGCGTACGGTGACCAGCTCGGTGAAGTCCTCGGAGCCGCTGTCCTTCGTCTCAACCAGCTCGATGCCACGCTCCTCCGCCATCTGTGGAGCGTTGACGAGGTTGACTGGCTCCTCCGTATTGCCCGAGAGAATTCCGACCAGCACCGCGATGCCCAGCAGCCGCGTGTCATGCGAGGCGAGGCGACCGCGGAACTCGGCGCTGACCCGGTCGATCGAGCCGTCGCCCAGTCCCTGGGCAAGGCGGCCGAGCTTTTCGCAGAGGGGGACGAACGGCGCCAGCGCCTCCATCTCCTCCGGGCGCACCGCGGCGATGTTGACCGCGTTGGTGACCACGCCGCCGCTCAGCGCCGCGATCACCTGTTCCGCCGTCACCACTCCGGCCCGATCCTGGGCCTCGGCGGTCGAGGCGCCCAAATGCGGAGTGACGACGACGTCGTCACGGCTGAAAAGCGGATGGTCCGTGAATGGCTCAGAGGGAAAGACGTCCAGCGCGGCGCCACCCAGCTTGCCCGACTCGAGCCCGGCGAGGACGGCGTTGAGGTCGACCAGCTCGCCACGGGCGCAGTTGACGACCCGCGCCCCGTCCTTCATCACGGCGATCGCACTCGAGTCGATCAGGTCGATCGTGTCCGGCGTCTTCGGCACGTGCAGGGTGACGATGTCGGCGCGGCTCAGAAGTTCCTCCAGCTCCTCGGCACCCTCGACCCCGAGCTCGCGGAAGCGCTCGGCGGAGACGAACTTGTCGAATGCGATCACGTCCATCTCAAAGCTCTGCGCCCGCTTGGCGACGAGCTGCCCGATCCGCCCGAAGCCGATTACGCCGAGCGTCTTCCCGTACAACTCGGAGCCCTTGAACTTCGGCCGCTCCCAGGCGCCGCCGGTCAACGAGGCGTGCGCCCGCGCCACGTTGCGGCTGAGGGAAAGCATCAGCGCCAGGGTGTGCTCGGCTGCCGCCACCGAGTTCGATTCGGGGGCGTTTGCGACGACGATGCCGCGTCGGGTCGCGGCCGGGATGTCGACGTTGTCGACGCCGGTGCCGGCGCGGCCGATCACTTTGAGGCGGTCGGCCCGCTCGATCAGCTCTGGGGTTACCTGGGTCGCCGAGCGGACCAGGATCGCGTCGTAGTCGCCGATCGATTGCATGAGCTCCTGGTCGGACATCTCGAGGCCAAGGTCCACGTCGAAGCTCTGGCGCAGCAGCTCGACTCCGGAGTCGGCGATCTTCTCCTTGACCAGGACCTTCACTTGCTCACCTCGCCGACGTTCTCGACTATCCAGTCGATGCATGCGGTGAGCGCTTCGACGTCGGCGGGCTCGACCGCAGGGAACATGCCGATGCGGAGCTGATTGCGCCCCAGCTTGCGGTAGGGCTCGACGTCGACGATGCCGTTGGCGCGCAGCGTCGCGGCGAGGGCGGCGGCGTCGACGGCCTCGGCGAAATCGATCGTGCCGACGACGAGGGAGCGCTTTGCCGGGTCGGCGACGAAGGGCGTGGCGAAGTCGGTGTCCTCGGCCCAGCCGTAGAGGTGTCGCGAGGAGGCGCCCGTGCGCTCAACGCACCACTCGAGGCCGCCGCCGGCCAGCATCCACTCGACCTGGTCCGCGAGCAGCAGCAGGGTCGCCAGCGCGGGCGTGTTGTAGGTCTGGTCCTTGCGCGAGTTCTCGAGCGCCGTGCTGAGCGAGAGGAAGGCGGGCTGCCAGCGGTCGGCGGCGCCGTCGAGCTGCTCGATCCTCTTGATCGCGGCCGGGCTCAGCAGCGCCAGCCAGAGGCCGCCCTCGGCGCCGAACGCCTTTTGCGGAGCGAAGTAGTAGGCGTCGGCCTGCGAGGCGTCGAGGGGCAGGCCAGCCGCACCCGAGGTGCCGTCGACCAGCACCAGGGCGTCGCCGGCCTCCGCCGGGCGGCGCACCTCGACCATGACCCCGGTCGAAGTCTCGTTGTGCGCCCAGGCGATCGCGTCGGCAGCGGGGTCGGCAACCGGCGCTGGAGCGTCGCCTGGCTCGGCCTCGACCACGATCGGGTCCTCGAGGAAGGGTGCGCCGGCCGTCACCTTGGCGAACTTCTGCGAGAACTCGCCGTAGGTGAGGTGGAGGGCGCGCTCGCGCACCAGCCAGGCAGCGGCGGCGTCCCAGAACGCGGTCGTGCCGCCGTTGCCGAGGACGACCTCGTAGCCGTCGGGAAGCGCGAACAGCTCGCCGAGGCCGGCCCGCACGCGGCCGACCAGGTCGCGGACCGGGGCCTGGCGATGCGAGGTGCCCATAAGGTCGGAACGCTCGGCCAGCCTCGCCAGCGCCTCGGGGCGGACCTTCGAGGGTCCGCAGCCGAAGCGGCCGTCGGCGGGTTTGAGGTCGGCGGGAATCTCGGCTGCGGTGGAGGTGGTCATCGGGCCGGACAGGTTATTGACCCCCGCGGGTGGACTGACGCCGGGGCCGTGTTTAGGCTGGCCACGCCATCGTCCAGGCAGGTTCAGAAGGAGGAAACGATGTATCCAATCGCCTATGAGGTCGATTTCAACCCGGAACCGAACCGCTGGACGACGTTTTTTCGGCTGATCCTCGCCATTCCGTGGCTGATCGTCGCGGTCTTCTGGGGGATCCTCCTGGCCTTCACCCACCTCTTCGCCTGGGTCGCGGTGGTGATCCTCGGCCGCTACCCGCAGTGGCTTTACGAGTTCAACTCGGGGGTCCTCCGCTTCTCGATCCGGGTCACTGCCTGGATTTACCTGCAGACCGACGTCTGGCCGCCATTTGATCTCAAGGACGATCCCAGCTATCCCATCCGCGTCAAAATTGCGCCCGCGGCTGAGCGCCAGAGTCGCTTGAAGGCGTTCTTCCGCCTGATTCTCGTCCTGCCGGTCGCCCTGATCCTCTCCTATGGGACCTCCTACATACAGCTGCTGGCCGGAATGGTGGCCTGGCTGACGATCGTCTTCCGCGGCTATCTGCCGGAGGGGGTCAACGGCATGCTGACCTTCGTCAACGCCTTCCACGCCCGCGTCTTCGGTTACATCCTGCTGCTCACCGACGACTACCCTCCGGTCGGGATCGAGCGGGCGAAGCCGTCCGGAGCGCAGGTGATCGCGTGAGCGAGCCGACCAAAGGCGAGGGGTACGCGGTCGCCCACCTCGACGACCTCGGCGAGGGGTACGGGTTCCGC
Organism: Solirubrobacterales bacterium; assembly: GCA_035605775.1. Classification (GTDB taxonomy): domain Bacteria; phylum Actinomycetota; class Thermoleophilia; order Solirubrobacterales; family 70-9; genus VRUE01. Next base: position 5,487 of record DATNGU010000298.1, read on the forward strand.
AAGATCCGCAAGGGGCTGGGCGTGACCGCGTTTGGCGTCAACGCGATCGTCATACCGCCGTCCTACGAGACCGGCCGCCACCTCCACGAGGAGCAGGAGGAGCTCTACTTCCTGCACAGCGGTCGCATCGCGATCGAGTTCGACGACGGCTCCAGCCACAAGCTCGAGCCCGGTGGCCTCGCTTGGGTCGATGCGCCGACCGTGCGCAAGATTCGGAACCTGAGCGAGTCCGAGGATGCTGTCTACGTCGTCGTTGGTGGCAAGGACGGCTACGTCGGTCGCGACGGCAAGCTGCCGGAGGACGAGGTCAGCCGCTTCGGCGACAACGCCCCGCCCGGCGCATAACGGGCGTAGCGAAGAACCCGGTCACCGTCCAGTCGAATTGATGTCGCACGCGCTTCGCGCTTTGCGACGGTGTTGCTGCGCGGCTACCGCCGCGCGGAGGACAGATTGCATATCGCGGCCTTTCGGCCACATTCGACTGGACGGCGACCGGGTTCTTCTCTCCAGCGCAAGCGCGCCCTCGGAGCGAAAGCGCAACCAGCAGCGACGTCAGTTCATTTGGCTTGAAGCGGTCGCGACCTCAGCTAAGAAAGCTGGGAGCATCCGGGGCCGAGGTGGGAAAGCTGAAAACGCTCGTGAGCCGGGAGGCGGTGTCTCTCCTCGGGAATGTCGCGAAGCGGCGATATGCAATCTGTCGATTGCGCGGCGAAGCCGCGCTCCGACATAGTCGCTAAGCCCCGCAGGGGCGTGCGACATCAATTCCCGAGGAGAGACACCGCCTCCCGGGCCTACGACAAACTCAAAACTCCTGGTCGATCCAGGGCATCATGCCGCGCAGGTCTTTGCCGACCTTCTCGACTTCATGGTCGACGCCCTCCTCGCGCATGCGCGAGAGGTTCTCGCCGCCGGCGCGGTTCTCGGCGATCCACTCTTTGGCGAAGTCGCCCGACTGAATCTCGCCAAGAATCTCCTTCATCGCTGCCCGCGACTCCTCGCCGATCACGCGTTTGCCGCGCGTCATGTCGCCGTACTCCGCCGTGTTGGAGATCGAGTAGCGCATCCCCTGGATCCCCTTCTCGTACATCAGGTCGGCGATCAGCTTGAGCTCGTGCAAGCACTCGAAATAGGCGAGGCGCGGGTCGTAGCCGGCCTCGACCAGAGTCTCGAATCCGGCCCGAACCAGCTCCGAGGCACCGCCGCAGAGGACCGCCTGCTCACCGAAGAGGTCGGTCTCGCACTCGTCCTTGAAGGTCGTCTCGATGATTGCCGCGCGGCCACCGCCGATCCCGGCTGCGTAGGCGAGGACGAGGTCGTGGGCGCCGCCGGTCGCGTCCTGGTGGACGGCCATCAGGCAAGGCACGCCGTGCCCTTCCTCGTACTGGCGGCGCACCAAGTGACCGGGTCCCTTGGGGGCGACCATGCCAACGTCGACCCCGGGGGGAGGCACGATCTGCTCGAAGTGGATCGCAAAGCCGTGGGCGAAGAGGAGCAGGTTGCCGGCGGCGATTCCGTCGGATATCTCCCCCGCCCAGACCTCGGCTTGTTTCTCGTCGGGAAGCAGGACCATGACGATGTCGCCGCGGCTGGCAGCGTCGGCGATCCCGAGCACCTCGATGCCCGCCCCTTCGGCCTTGGCCCGGCTGGAGGAATCGGGGCGTAGGCCGATGACGACGTCGGCCCCCGAGTCCTTCAGGTTGAGGGCGTGCGCGTGGCCCTGGGACCCATAGCCGAGGATGGCGACGGTCTTCCCCTGCAGCTTCGAGAGGTCGGCGTCCTTGTCGTAGAAGATGTCGTCGGTTTTCATGGCTGGTGAGGCTAACGGAGGGCGCGTCGCAGCAGCTTGCCCGCGGGCGTGCGCGGCAGTGCCGCCGCCAGCTCGACCCGCTTCGGAACCTTGAAGCCCGCCAGCGACTCGGCACAGTGGCGCCGCAGCTCATCCGGGGTCGTCGCGGAGCCGTCCTGGAGGACGACGACGGCGGTCACCGCCTGCTGCCACTCCGGATCGTCACGACCGACCACCGCCGCGTCGGCGACCTCGGGGTGGCGCAGCAGCACCTGCTCGACTTCGGCGGGAACCACGTTCTCACCGCCGCTGACGATCATGTCGTCGATTCGGTCTTCGACGTAGAGGAACCCATCGTCGTCGATGCGGCCGAGGTCGCCGGTGTGCAGCCAGCCGTCGGAGTCGACCTTGCTCGGTGCGACGGTCGGTCCCTGGACGAGGATCTCGCCGTCGCGGATCCGCAGGTGGGTCGTGAGCAGCGGCCGCCCGGCTGAGCCGAGCTTGCTCTGGGCCTCGACTGGGGCGAGCGTGGTCACCTGCGAGCAGGCCTCGGTCAGGCCGTAGGTCTGGACCACGGTGGCGCCGCGGGCGATTGCCTCTTCTAGCGGCTCCTCCGGCACCGGGCCGCCGCCGATCAGGATCGCTCGTGGGCCGGAGAGGTCGGCGCCGGCTTCGAGCAGGCGGGTCAGCATCGTCGTGACCAGCGAAACGACGGAGATCCCGTCGTCCTGCAGCGAAGCAGCCACGTGGTCGACGTCGAAGCCGTCGTGCAGGACCGCGGTGGTGCCGTAGATGACCGACCTCATCACGATGCTGAGTCCGGAGATGTGGCTGAGCGGCAGGCAGCAGAGCCAGCGATCCTGCGGCTCGACGCCGATGTTGAAGCCCGAGCCGACCGCGCTCCAGAGGAAGTTGCCGTAGGTCAGCTCGACCGGGTCGGGGGTGCCGGTGCTGCCGCTGGTCAGCACCCGGCAGCAGGGGGCATCCATGTCGTGCTCGCCGAGCAGCGGCAGGTCGGCTTCGGTCTGGGTCAGCTCACCGGGGTCGCTGAGGTCGACGGTCGGCTCCTCCGCCACGATCACGGCGGCGCGCTCAGCAGCGGTCAGGCGAGGACTGAGCGGCAGCAGGACGGCCCCGACCTTCATTAACGCGTGGACGAGGACGACCTGCTCGCGCCGCGGCTCCATCGTCAGAGCGGCGATCGAGCCGCGACGGACGCCGTGCGCCTCCAGCCGCCGTGCGACCCAGGTGGCCTCTGCCTCGAGCTCGGCGTAGCTCACCTCGGAACCGTCCGCGATCAACGCGGTGCGGTCGGGGCAGCTTTGGGATCTCTGGGCGAGCCAGTCGTCGAGTTTCATCGAGGCCGGGATATCGTTGCCCATCATGCCGGACCGTCACAAAGACGCCTTGCCCGAAGAGGATCTATACGCCCCGATCGAATGGGAGACCGCAGCCGAGTACGGGGACATCCGCTACGAGAAGGCCGACGGGATCGCCAAGATCACGATCGACCGACCCGAGGTGCGCAACGCCTTCCGCCCTCAGACGCTGATCGAGATCTCGGCCGCGATGGAGCTGGCCCGCGAGGACACCGAGGTCGGTGTGGTCGTCCTCACTGGGGAGGGGCCGAAGGCATTCTGTTCGGGTGGCGACCAGACGGTTCGCGGCGATAGCGGCTACGTCGCGGAGGGTGCCTCGCTCGGACGTTTCCACGTCACCGACCTGCAGGTGCAGATGCGCCGCTTACCGAAGCCGGTAGTGGCGATGGTGGCCGGCTACGCGATCGGCGGTGGTCACATCTTGCACATCTGCTGCGACCTGACGATCGCTGCCGACAACGCACGCTTCGGTCAGACCGGGCCGCGGGTCGGCTCCTGGGACGGCGGCTTCGGCGCCTCCCTGCTGCGCGACCTCGTCGGGACCAAGAAGGCGAAGGAGCTTTGGCTGCTGTGTCGCCAGTACGACGCCGAGGAGGCTCAACAGATGGGCCTGGTCAACGCCGTCGTCCCGCTCGGAGAGCTCGAACGGGAGACGGTTGCCTGGTGCCGGGAGATGCTCGCCCTTTCGCCCTTCGCCCTGCGCCTGGTCAAGGCCAGCTTCAA
>DATNGU010000299.1:0-26466 GCA_035605775.1 Solirubrobacterales bacterium
CGGGTCGAGCCGATCGGGATCCCCGTGCTCGATGCGGCAGGCCCGGGTCCGACCTGTGATCCGGCCTGTGCCCTGCCCGATACCGCCGTGCAGCCATGACGCCAACCTGCCAGCATCACGGCTGCGATGCTCTCAGCGAGACCAAGGTCAAGGAGATCATCGGCGGCAAGGTGTTCTGGTGGCGCTATCTCTGCGACGTCCATCTCGAGGAGGAGTACGCCCCTTGGCTGCGATTGATGCGGCGCTGAACGGAGGACTCTGAATGGTTACCTACGCCACCCAGTCGACCAAGCGCTACCAGTGGGAGGACAACTCGAAGTACTCCCAGAGCTGGAACTGCGGGCCGACTTGCGCGACCTTCATCGCGAGCTTCTACAAGAGCGTCTACTACGGCATCGAGGCCACCCGCAAGCTGGTCGCTCCACCCCAGACCGCGACCTCGGTCACCCAGCAGCGCGACATGCTCGTCAAGCGCGGCGTGCCCGCCAGTGTTGTCCAGATCGACAGCCTCGCCGAGCTTCACTCGCTCGTTGACTCGGGTCGTCGCCCGGTCATCCTCGGAATCGAGATGAGCCGCGTGCCCTCGAGCTATCGCGACCACACCTTCATCGGCTGGCACGCCGTCGTGGTCATGAGCGGCGCAACCAACAATGGCGTCCGCGGTTTCTGGATCAACGACCCGAACTTCAGCCCTCCGGGCGGCATTCGCCCCGACCCCGATCGCGGCATGAAGTGGTATCCGGACTGGGTCATCCAGTCGGCGGTCATCAACAACACCCAGCGCTGGGCCGTGGTCCCGAGCGCTGCGAAGCCGCTGCCGACGACGGCACCGTCGACCGAGAAGGGTCGCGGCCATGTCAAGACGCCGCCAGCGGGCAACGTCATCAACATCCGCACGTCGATGTCGACCACGACAGCGGCGAACATCTACGCCCGCGCCATGCCGGACGGCAAGACCTACCGGCGCAGCGACGGCAAGTACCTATGGTCGAACGCGAGCAACTACATCTTCCTCGGCTGGGCCGGGACGAACGGCTCGTGGGCCAAGGTCAAGACGGGATCCGGGATGATCCTGTACATCAGCAGGCCGCTCTTCACCGTGACCGTGTGGCCGTAGGAGGAACCATGGGAGAGGACATCGCGATCGAGCAGCCCGACGACGACGATGAGAAGTCGCCGGAGGAGCTGGGCCTGAAGGAGATCCCCGACGAGGAGGCTGAGCAGCTTCCGAGTCACGACGAGGTTCCGAGCGAAGAGGGATGATCGGAGCACTGGTCGAGGGGAAGCACAAGACCTTCGGGCCGATCCTCATCATCGACTTCCTGAACCGCACGCCGACGCCGATCTGCGTGTTCATGAAGCGCAACGCCACGCTGGGCTTCGCGCCGATCGACGAGATCAGCATGGACTGGCATTACGACGAGAATCGTGGGTTCTTGGCCGACAGTGAGGGGAGCGAACCCTAGCCAAGCAGACAGCGATTCTGTTAGGCTCCCGCCAATCAGATCCACCAGCAACCCGATCGGCGGGGCGTTCAGCCTTGGTTGAGCGTCCCCGGATTACAGAGGCCCCCCGGCACGAGAGAGCGGGGGGCCTCTCGTTACGAGGCCCCTGATGGTCGACTTCCTCCTGTCAGCCGAGCGCACGTTCGGCGCAGGTCATGTGGTTCCAGACGATCCCGCGCACCAGTTCCCGCACGGTCATCACTGGGCGGCCAAGGTCACGGTGCGTGGCCTGCTCGATCCGGTCACCGGATCCGCGGGCAAGCTCACCGAGCTCACGGCGGCGCTCGAAGCGCTGGTCAGCGAGGTCGAGGGCAAGTCCTTCAACGACATGGTCCCCCAAACGAAGCCGACACTGGAGGGGGTCGGGATGTGGTTCCTCGACCGCCTCGTACCCGCCTACCCCAAGCTCGTCGAGGTGGAGATCGGATGGCTCGATCCCCCGCAGCAGAGCTGCTTGATCCAGCGGCAGCCACGCTGAGGCAGTCCCCCATCGAGCTGCCGGGAGAGGCCCGCATCCTCAGCCCCGACCAGCTCAAGCCGAATACGTGGAACCCGAACGTTCAGGACGACGAGACCTACTTCAAGGAGAAGGTCTCGATCCGGCGCTTCGGGTTCGTGGTGCCGATCATCGTGCGTCCGCATCCGGACGAGCCGGGGATCTTCCAGATCATTGACGGCGAACACCGCCTGAAGGCTGGGCTCGAGCTCGGCATGACGGCGTTCCCGTGCTACGACATCGGACCCGTCAGCGACCGCGAGGCGATGCAGCTCACGATCGTCCTCAACGAACTGCGCGGCAAGCCGGAGCAGGAGAAGCTGGGCGAGATCCTGAAGACGCTGTTGGCGACCGAGACGCTGGACTCGTTGACGGAGGTGCTGCCGTACTCCAAGGAGGAGGTCGGCAAGATCGCCAAGCTGCCCGACTTCGACTGGGAGGGCTTCAAGGAGCGGAACCGCAAGGTGGACTCGGAGCGTATGGTGGAGCGCATCTTCCGCCTTCCTGCCGAGGCGAACAGCAAGCTCAACGAGGCGCTGGGTCAGGTGAAGGGCGATCAGACGATGAGTGACAGCGACGCGCTGACGGCGCTGGTCGAGGACTACCTCGCGTGACCATGGCCCGCAAGGTCGACTACGCCGCCGCCGAGCGCGAGTACATCACCGCTCCGGAGCCGGGGATCAGCCGTCGTGAGCTGGCGCGGATCTACGGCGTTGGCCCCTCGGCCATGTCCGACTACGCGCGTGCCCACGACTGGGATGAGAAGCGTCAGGAGTACCTCGAGACCGTCGACCGCGAGTTCATCAAGGTCAGCGCGCTCGCGCGGGCGAGGAAGCTGGCGAAGCTATCCGAGCGATCAGTGGACGTCCTCGAAGCCATGCTGGTGCGCGCGGCGCAGCAGATCGCGGGCGAGGAGGGCTTCTCCAAGATGGAGCTCGGCCCGAAGGACGTCCTCGACGTGGTGAGGCAGATCGCGGTGGCCCGCGGAGACCCGAGCGACATCGTCAGGGAGCAGCATGACACTGTCCATTCCATCGACCCTCGACTCCTCTCAGCTCTTGGCGAGCTTGCTGGACGGGCTATCACCGGACGACCCGGACTTGCTCTCCCGGCTGGAGGAGCGGATGTCGTCGCTCTCCCCGGAGGCGCAGAAGGAGATCGTCGATCTACGGCGTAGGGCGATCGCCGGAGAAGACACTCTAGAGGGGGACATCGCGGCCATCGAGTACGTCTACGCGCCGCAGCTCATCGAGAACAACCACGGCTTCCTACCCCTCCACATCCACGAGCTCATCGCCTTCGTCCGCGAGCGCATCGCGGAGCGCGAGAACGGAATCGCGCTCGAGCCGCGCGGATCCTCGAAGTCGACCTCGGTCACGCAGGGCTGGCTGACCAAGTACATCGCCAAGCACCCGGACATCCGCATCGGCCTGTTCAGCAACACCGACACGCAGGCATTCGCCTTCTCGGGCGGCATCCGCCGCACTCTCGAGTCCGACAGGGCGCAAGAGCTGTGGGGCAACTGCGTCAGCAACGTGAAGTGGACCGACGCCGAATGGCTGCACCGGGACTCGAAGTGGGCCAGATCCAAGGACCGCACCCTGTTCGCGTCCGGCGTGGGCGGCGCGATCGTCTCCAAGCGGTTCGACATCGTCCTCTTCGACGACATCCTCGACAAGGAGAACACGGCCACCCCGGAGCAGCTCCAGAAGGTGTGGGAATGGTTCTGGCTGACCGTGCGGCCCTGCCTGACCCCGACCGGGATCATGCTCTACATCGGAACGCGCTGGGCCGAGGACGACACGGCCGAGGTGCTCATCAAGCCCAAGGACGAAGGCGGCAAGGGCTGGAAGAGCCTCGTGGTCCCGGCGCTGGTCGAGGATCCCGAGGAGCCGCTTGGCTATCGGAGCTACTGGCCGGACCGCTGGCCGGTGGTGAAGCTGCTCGCGGAGCGCGAGGAGATGGGCTCGGCGATGTTCGACGTCGCCTACATGAACGACCTGTCGGGCCTCATGCACGGCGACATCTTCCACAAGATCCCAGAGGACTACTACTTCAGCCAGCTCCCGCCCGGTGAGTACACCCTGAAGATGGGTGTCGACCTCGCCAGCAGCGAGAAGGAGCGGGCGGACTGGACGGCGCGGGTCACGACCGCGGTCGACGCGGAGGGCACCTTCTGGGTCCTGTCGGCCGTTCGCGACAAGCGGGAGACGCACCACGCCGAGTTCATCGCTGACGGCTTCGCCGCCAACACCAACATCGGACTCGTTATCTGCGATTCGCAGGCGTTCCAGTCGACGCTGGTGCAGCAGGTCCTACAGGACTACCCCGGGATCCCGATCGAGGGTCGCAAGAACGACAACGACAAGGTCACGCGAGCGCGGGCGGTCGCGGCCAAGTACGAGGGGCACAAGGTCAGGCACCACATCAGCCTCAAGGACTCGCCGTTCGAGAAGGAGCTGATGAACTTCCCGAAGGGGCACGACGACTTCGTCGATGCCCTCGGCTATTCGATGGACCTCACGATGACGGGGTTCTTCTTCGGATCGTTGCGGCGCGGGTCGCTAGTGAGGAGCTAAGGAGCACCATGAGCAAGTCGGACTACCTCGAGAACAAGGTTCTCGACCACATCCTCGGGGGCGGCGACTACACCCGCCCGGGAACGGTGTACATCTCGCTGTTCACCGCGACACCGAACGATGCGGGCGGCGGCACAGAGGTCACGGGCGGATCGTACGACCGTGTCGACGTCACCAACAACGCGACCAACTGGCCCGCAGCGTCCGGTGGCGCGAAGGCCAACGGCACCGCGATCACCTTCCCGCAGGCCAGCGCCAACTGGGGCACCGTGGTCGCCTTCGGCATCCACGACGCCAACTCAGCGGGCAACCTCCTGTACTGGGGTGCCGTGACGCCGAACAAGGCCGTCAACACGGGTGACACCGCCAGCTTCGCCATCGGAGACCTCGACATCACCGAGGACTAAGCGATGCCTGACAACACGCGCGGAGGGAGCGAGAGCGGCACCGCGCCGCTGATCGCGACCGACGAGGTCACCCACTCGGGCGACACGGCCGACGTTCAGCTCGTGCGTCCCGTGCTGGTCACGGGCGCCGAAGACTCGAAGACGGTGGTGGATCTCCCCGGAGACAACGCCAACGGCCTCGATGTCGATGTCACGCGGCTCCCCGCTCTCCCGGCCGGGACCAACAACATCGGCGACGTCGACATCGCCTCCATTGCGGCGGGCGACAACAACATCGGCAACGTCGATGTCGCCTCCGTCACGGGCGACGTCACGGTCGTTCAGGCGAGCTCCGCCAACCTGAAGGCACAGGTTGGCGGCTTCGCCGCGCACGACGCGGCGGTGCTCGGCAACCCGGCCCTGATCGCAGGCAAGGCCAGCGCGGCGGCTCCGACCGATGTCGGTGCTGATGGTCGAGTGGCAACGCTGTGGGTCCTCCGCAACGGCGCACTGACGGCTCAGCTCGTGGCGGGCGGCGCGCTCATCACCGGGGACGGAACCAACGGCCTCGATGTCGACGTGACGCGGTTGCCTGCTCTCGTGGCGGGATCCGCCAACATCGGCGACGTTGACGTGCTCACCGTTCCCGCCGACCCGTTCGGTGCCAACGCAGATGCCAGCGTGGCGGCCGGGGCGACCGGCTCCATCAGCGCCAAGCTGCGACGCGCGACACAGGGCCTCGAGGACCTGAAGACAGGGATCATCCTCGCGGCCGGAACCGCGAACATTGGCGATGTCGATGTCGCCTCGGGGCCGACCGGATCATCGGCTCTCCAGCAGCAGGGTGCCGCTGCTCATGCGTCGCCCGCCGTGGGCAACCCGGTCTACGTGGCAGGACGAGCCTCTGCCGCCATCCCGACCGACGTCGGTGCCGATGGCGATGCCGCGGCTCTGTGGACGAACCGCAACGGCGCCAACATGGTGTCGGTTGCGCCGCACATCGGGCTCAACAGCGATCCGTGGAACCTCGTCCACGAGGCTGCGCAGTACACCTCGGCTCAGACCAGCACCGTGCTGGTCGCAGGTGGGGCTTCGGAGAAGATCGTTGTCACCAAGGTCCAGATTCAGGCGTTCGCCACCACGGCGGGGACGGCGATCCTGTACTTCGGAACAGGCGCCTACTCGCGAGGCACGAACAGGGCCATCTTCGACGGGGAGTTCGCTCCATCCGCCACCCTGAAGCCGGGGGTGATTCTGGATGGTCCGTTCATCGCTGGTGCCAACGGAGACGACATTCTGGTCACCACCACCAATGCGCTGTCGATTACGTTCAGCGTTTGGTACTACGTGATTACCTGAGATGGCGGCCTCACTCAAGGCCGGTGGCACATGGTCGACGCCGGGAACTACGACCCCGCTCACGGTCACGATGCCGGGGACGCCCGCCGTGGGAGACCGCAAGTACGTGTTCGCGGTCTGGAAGGACTTCGCCATCACGGCGACGTGCGCCTCGAACTCCGGGGCGCGGCCGTATGCCGAGGTGACGGAGTTCGCCGATGGCTCGGTGGCGACCGGCAACGGGCTCGGCTCGATGAAGGTCGCCGCGTGGTACAAGGATCACGAGTCCGGCGACGACAATCCGCAGATTACGTTCAGCAGCGGGACCGGCCTACTGCGCTCGGCCGTGGCGCAGGTCTGGCAGAAGGGCGGAAGCGACTCGTGGCTCAGCCCGTCATTCGCGACGGCAGCCATCTCGGCCGCCTCCCCATTCTCCGCGACGGCTTCGTCCAACGTGGACATTCCCGATGGTGCGGTGGTCATCGAGCTCATCGGCCTACGGGACGACTCGGTCACCCTGACCCGCGACTCGAACACCGCGCTGGACGACGACGGCAGTCCAGCCGTCACGTGGAACGGCAACGTTGTCGAGGAGCCTGCAACGCACCTCGACACGACCACGGGCAACGACCTATCGGGGGACATCGTCTATCGCCTTGTCACGACAGGTGCCAACGGCGTCACCCTGACGGCGACTGGGACACCTGCCGCTGGAGAAACCGGATCGGTCCTGTGGGTCGTGCAGCCAGCGTCCGTCGTGACTGAAGATCCAACTCCCTATGTCGGTGGCGGCTATTACGGCTAGGAGGTAATCCGTGAGCCTCCTATTGCTCCTTCAGGGAGAAGTCGGGGCCGAGATCGATCTGGCGGGATCCTCGGCTGGATCTGCCACCAGCGCAGGCGCGATGCAGATCGCGATCGCGCTGTTCGGGAGCAGCGCAGGCACCGCCACATCGGTTGGCGAGCTCAGCGGCGACGTGCCGCTGGCTGGGTCCGCGGCAGGCACATCAACTTCGGCCGGTGTTCTCAGCGGTGACGTGCCACTGGCGGGGTCGACCGCTGGCATCGCGACTTCGGCCGGAGAACTCGAGATTGCCATCGCGCTGTTTGGTTCGGCAGCGGGCGTGGCGACCGGCGCGGGCGAGCTCAGCGGCGACGTGCCGCTGGCGGGGTCCGCGGCAGGCACGGCCACGAGCAGCGGCAACATCATTCGCCAGCTCGCGTTGGTCGGCTCAGCGGATGGGGCCGCCGAGACAGACGGCATCCTCTCCTCGGAGGGCGAAGTCGTCCTTCAGGGCAGCACGGCTGGCACCGCAACTGCCTCGGGCGTCGCGCAGATCGCTATCGCGCTGTCGGGCTCGGCAACATCGGTCGCGACGGCGGATGCTGTCCTCAGCGGCGACGTGCCGCTGGCGGGGTCCAGCGCGGGCTCAGCGTCGACCAGCTCGGCACTGAGTCTCGACATCGTGCTGTCGGGTACGGCCGCAGGAACAGCCACGTCGCAGGGCGCGCTGGCACTGGACATCGCGCTGGTGGGTTCGGCCGCAGGGGCGGCCACGACATCCGGAGCGCTAGCGGGCTCGGTGGGCCTCGCTGGAACTGCCGCTGGGTCGGCGACGACCAGCGGCGTATTGAACACGGGGGAGCCGCTCACACCGCTCGAGGCCATCTACCTTGATCTGGTGCCGACGCTGACGTACGCCGCCCTGACAGCAGGACATGAGACGGTCGCCGAGCTCGAGAGATCAGCGACCTACGCGCAGGTTACGAGGTCTCCTGATGGCTGAGGTCTTCTACATCAAGAAGGGTGACTCGGCTCCGCCCGTCGAGGCCACGCTGAGGAAGGCGGATCGTAGTGCGATCGACCTGACCGACGCGACTGGCGTCAACTTCCAGATGGGCGAGATAGACAGCCCAGCGGAGATCGTCGACCCACCGACCTCCGGGCAGGTTCGGTATGACTGGGGCGCCAGCGAGACCGATGCTCCCGGGGTCTACAGTGCCGAGTTCAAGATCACATGGGGCGACGGACGCGAGCAGACTGTCCCCAGTCGCGGCTACATCCGGGTCTACATCACCGAGGACGTCGAGGAATGACTGAGCTGAACCCCCCGGTCAAGCTCCCGTTTCGTGACGGGGAACGCTGGGTCCCCGCCCACCTCGCCGACATGATGGGAGACCTCGAGACCTACAAGCTGACCTACGAGCAGGCTCGCAAGGAGGCCAACTCCAAGCTCACGCGCGATGTCGTGGGCGGCGCCTTCGACGACATCATCACCGATCACTTCAGGGTGCGGAGGTAGGCATGGCAGGAGCCATCGAATCGCTGCTGCTGCGGGGCCTGCGGGCGACCCCGAAGAGGGACCCCGACATGGCTGTCGGCGCCGCGTTCCCCGAGAGCAAGGCGATCGGCAAGAGCAACCCCCAGATGCTTCGCAACTGGGCCGCCAACTCGGAGTTCATCCGCACCGCCAACGACATCCGCATGGGCCAGCTCGCCGCGGCCGAGTGGGACATCGTGCCCGCCGACCCGGCCAAGCAGGTTCCCAAGCGACTTCAGCAGCAGCTCCGCAAGCTGTTCCGCACGCCCAACCCGCGTGACGAGGGCTGGGAGCCATTCATCAAGATGGTCGTTGAGGATGTCCTCAACCTCGACGCCGGATCGATCGAGAAGATCCGCAGCCCGCGCGGCGAGATCAAGGAGCTGTGGCCGATCGACGGCGCTCGGGTCAAGGTCAATCGCTTCTGGGACGGCGATCCGCTTGAGCCACGCTACTACTGGATGGCCCCGAACCTGATCGAGGAGCTGGCTCGCTACTCGAACAACGAGCTGACCTACATCATGCAGCGTCCCGGCACGCACCGGGCGGTGGGCCTCTCCAACCTCGAGGTCCTGAAGCGCTCGATCGAGGCCGAGCTGTGGGGCCACGACTACAACTCGCGGCAGGTCACCACCGCTGCGGGCGACGGCATCTTCGACCTCGGTGAGACGGCGCGGCCTGAGCAGGTCGACAAGTTCCAGCGCTACTTCCTCGCCGAGGTGGCGGGCCGCGGCGCGACCGCCTTCTGGGGCGGAACCAAGGGCGCGAAGTGGATCCCGTTCCGCAACAACCAGCGCGACATGCAGTTCATGGAGTGGCTGGAGTACCTCGCCAAGAAGATCGCTGGCGTCTACCAGCTCTTCCCGTCTGACCTTGGCTTCGGCGAGAGCGTGAACAAGGCCACCGCGCAGGTGCAGGACCAGCAGGGCGAGGACCGCGGTGCGCGGCCTCTGATGAAGCTGGTGGCCGGTCACCTGACACGCGAGGTCGTGTGGGATCCCTTCTGGGGCGGTCAGGACAACAACCTCGCCTTCACCTTCACCCGCCTGAACCTCAAGGAGACGCTCCAGCACGCCCAGATCGAGGAGATTCAGGTCGGCAAGGTCGCCACCGAGGCGGTGAACGAGATCCGCATGAGCAAGGGTCTCAAGCCGCTCGAAGGCGATCACTTCAACTGGCCGATGGCGCAGTCGTCGGTCGGGTTCGTTTCCCTGCGCGACGTGCCAACTGCGCGCGAGGTCATGGATTCCAAGACCCCGAAGCCGCCCGCTGGCGGCGGCCCGGAGTCCACACCTCCCACCGATGAAGGAGAGGACGAGGATGTACGAGAAGCTGGCGCTGATCGAAGCTCTGAAGTCGACGACCGCTAGTCTGTCGATGACGGACGAGGAGATCGCATTCCTCGCTGAGGAGATGGTGGAATCGCTGCACGAGCAGACCTATCGGTTGGTCTCGTTCGGCATCTCCGTGGATGACTAGGCGCGGGCTCCGCGTCTTCATCATCAGCGAGGGGGATGACATCGGTGGAGTCGCTATTGCGATTCAGCGCGCCTTCGAGAAACACGCCCCGAACTGGACCGTTCGTTCTATGCGGGGCAGCAATAACTACATCGACTACCCGGTTGACCTGAGCTGGGACCCGGCGCAGTTCCATGAGATGTGGGCGTGGGCGGACGTCGTTCACGCCATGGAGCGGACGATGAACCTGACCGGGCTGTACAACCCGCCCGGGAAGCCAGTCCTGCTCCATCACCACGGCCAGATCTACCGCTGGAACACGGACGCCATGAACGCGCTGTCCGATGCTCACAACCTCGTCACCATCTGCTCGACGATCGACATGGAGGCGCTCAGCCCGCGAACCAAGTGGCTGCCGAATCCTGTCGACCTCGATTACATGCAGGCGCTCAGGGCGCAGTATCGGCCAGATCCGTTCCGATCGACACTGCGCTTCGTTCACTCGCCGACTGCGTTCCGCAAGGAGAAGGGCACCGACCAGTGGCAGGCTGCGGTCAAGGCAGTGGGCGGGGAGCTGAAGCTGACCGAGGGCAAGTCGTGGGCGCAGGCGCTCGCGGCCAAGGCAACCGGCGACGTGCATCTCGACCAGCTCTTCCACTGCTACGGCAACTCGGGTCTCGAGGCGATGGGCATGGGTCTGCCGGTCGTCTCGGGTGGCTTCGCCGAGATCGAGGCCGCGATCACCAAGAAGATCGGCTACCTGCCCTACCAGCCTGCGATGGGGATGGTCGTCGACGCGGTACGCGAGATGCTAGAGCCGACCATCAGGAAGCAGGTTGCGGACGCTGGCTGGCAGTACATCAACGACTACCACGCGCAGGAGAAGGTCGTCGCGAGGCTGAAGCGCTTCTACACTGAGGCGCGCGATCGGTACGATCCGACAGAGGGTCCGTGGTAATGGCCGACTTCAAGATGGTCGACATCTCGCTGTCAGAGGCGACAGCGCTGACCGAGATCTCCTATCCGAACCCCACCCCGCACCCAGACGTGACCCTGCTGATCGTGGCGTACAACGAGGAGGAGCGGATCGGGCACCTGCTCGACACGCTCAAGCCGTACTTCGACCACACCGTCGTCTGCGTGCAGGAGTCGACCGATAAGACCCTCGAGATCGTGCGCGGCCGGATGACCCGGCCGGGAGACACGATCCTGACCGACGCCCACTGGGGCCATGGCGACAAGAGCTTCCCGCGCATGGTGGGAGCGTCGATGACGCGCTGGTGCTTCGTGGTCTCGTGCGACGAGATGCCGAACGCCGAGCTGCTGGACTCGATCTCCACTGCGATCGCGGTGGCCGAGAGCGATCTGCTGCACAACGAGGCGATCTGGGTCCCGTTCCGGTCGTGGATCGACGACATCGAGATCGAGGCCGACCATGGTCACCTGCGGCTCTTCCGCCGTTCGGTGGGCTGGCCCGAGACATTGCATTCGCGGCCCATGACGCAGAAGGCGATCTGGTGGCCGCATGGCTGTATCGAACACCGACGCTCGCTCGACGAGATGATGATCGATTACCTGAACTACTTCGAGCGTGGGCGAGGCCACATCGGCTGGGAGACTCACAACCGCGCCCAGATGAACGATGCGTGCGCCTTCGTGGCTGGCGTGAAGGGCTGGGCCTACGTGATGTCGTTCCCGTGGTGGGAGCGGGTACAGGAGATCACGGGGCTCGCGCCCCTTGCAGTGGCAGGAGGTATGGAACATGCCAGCAGACCATAAGCATCGATGGACAGGCTTCAGCGAGGGGGGCCGTAGGGTCTCTCGTTGCGTGGTCTGTCTGAAGTACGAGACGAAGGAGGACGCAGATGGCGGCATCGTCCCGCAGCCAGAGCCGGTCGAGCTCGGCGGCACAGGGTTCGCGCGCGCGGAAGACAACGCGCCAGTCGAAGACCCCAGCGGAGCCGACGACAAGCCCAGCAAGAAGTGAGGCGGAGCCGGTCACGGCCCCGAAGACAAACCCCACGGCCGAGACGGGGGCGGAGGGCACGATCAGCCTCTCCGAGCCCTTGTCGGTCGGCACCCAGATCATCGTGACGGCGCGGGGCCTCGAGCCCAGCCATGTCGCGATCGCTGAGATCGAGGCTCCGGAGGGACCCACGACTCAGCGTCTCAAGACCGACCCGACCGGCCTTGTTCAGGTCTTCCTCCACGGGCCGCGGGCGGGGGACCATAAGGTCTCGGTGAAGGCCGGGGCCTCTCACGCGGCCATCAGCTTCGAGGTGAAGTGATGCCGGTTTCAGGTCCGGAAGACAAGGATCCGAAGAACCCAGCGCAGGGCTCGGATGAGGAGGGGGCGGAGGACACCGTGGGCGTCGGAGTCGACGTCAACGAGGCAACGCTCAGCGAAGAGGACACGCTGAACGGACCAGAGGCTCTGGCGGAGACCCGCGAGCGCCACAAGGAGATGGCCGAGGAAGACGAGGCCGAAAGGAGCTGACATGACGCTGGCGATCAATCCAGCCGAGCCACGCGCCACGATCGACGCTTGCCACGTCGTTCTCACTGGCGCACCAGATCGACGGGACCCGGACGGGACGGGGGGCACGTTCGAGTACTTCGTCGAGGCCACGGCGCCCGAGTGGGATGGAAAGCCACTCCGATCTCACATCTTCAACACGTCCGAGGATCATGAGCACCGTCCGTTCGACGGACTCATCTTCCCGGTGGCCGGGACATGGACCCTCGAGCTGATCGACACGTCCGATGACAGCGTCGACCAGTCGTTGCAGGTGACGGTCGTCTAGGCGAAACCCTTGTCGGGTTCGCTACGAACCTGCTAGAGTGCCGCCAAACCAGACCTGACCCGGCCGAACGGCGGCTATCCGTGTCTATTCGGATAGCCGTCCCCGCTGAACAGAGCGAAACGACCCGGATGGCTGCCAATCAAGCCTCCGGGTCGTCCCGTGTCTCGCCACCTCTGGAAGCAGGATTCCTGCCAAACCATCAGCCCGTTTGCGGCGTGGAGGTACTCGTTGACCAAGGTGCTGTGGATCGCCGATGGCGGTTCGACGACCGGGTTCGCCCGCGTCACCCATGCGATCGGCGAACGTCTTGTGACCAAGTACGACCACGAGATTCACGTCATCGCCACCAACTACCGGGGCGACCCGTACCCCAGCGTCAAGAACCAGACTCCGCTCGCGCTCTACGTTCCGAACATCAACGTCCAGACCGACGTATACGGGATGTCGCGCTTCATGGAGCTGCTGGACAAGGTGAAGCCCGAAGTGGTGGTCATGGTCAACGACCCGCAGGTCGCCATGCGCCAGCTCTTCGAGAACAGGTACGACCCGGATCAGATCCTCCAGCAGGGATTCCCGATCATCCTGTACCAGCCGGTCGACGGGTACGACCTGCCGAAGACCTACGACGTGCTCGCACAGCGCACCAACCGGGTCGCGATGAGCAAGTTCGGGCTGGAGGCCATGCCCGACGCCAAGCTCGTCTACCACGGCGTCGACACTGACGACTTCTGGCCCGTCTCAAGCCAGCGGCCGATCACCCTCAGCACCGGCTTCGTCGCCAAGACCAAGGCGGATTGCAGGCAGGGCATCGGCCTGCCGCGCGACGTGTTCGTGGTCGGCCGTGTCGACTCCAACACTGGACGCAAGGACTTCGGGGCCTCGTGGAAGGCGCTGCTGCCGGTGATGAAACGGCACACCGATGTCGTTGCCTACTTCCACTGCAAGGCCAAGAACGCCCGGACGGGGATCGACCTCCCCGCCATGGTGTCACGCGACACCGAAACCGAAGAGCGATTCCGCTGGCCGGGAGAGATGGATCCAGTCCACGGCTACAGCCAGCAGGACCTCAACGCCGTCTACAACTCGTTCGACGTCTTCCTCTCGAACTCGAGAGGGGAGGGCTTCGGGCTCACCATCGCCGAGGCACTCGCCTGCGGCGTCCCAGTCATCGCCCAGAACGCCTCCTCGATCCCCGAGGTAGTCGGACCCGGTGGCGAGCTGATCGATCCGGAACGAGCCATCACCGTGCCATTCGGGCACGACCAGATGCTCTCGAATGTCGGGGCCTTCAGTGAGGCCATCGAGCACGCCTACAGCTCCCGCGGCTGGCGCCGCGAGAAGGGTCGTGCCGGAAGGGAACACGTCACGTCGTCGTTCAAGTGGGACGCCGCGGCCGACTCCTTCCATGACTACATCACCGGCCTCGCGGCCGGAGCGGAGGTAGAGACTCATGGGCAAGCAGGCGCAGCCGAATCTGGCTGATCTCGCCGAGCCGGTCGTTCTCCAGACAGGGACCCTGCGGGGCACCGTCCTCGAGACGCGCGACGCCGACTTCAAGATCTTCACGAAGGGGATGGAGATCGAGAAGTCCGCCACGTCCGGCGATGGCAAGACCCGGATCAAGTGCATCGCCAGCTCCTCGATCGTGGACCGCCACGGCGACACGATCACCGAGGAGTGCATCCGCGGAATGGCGAAGCAGGCCGTTGGCCTGACGATCTTCCGCAACCACACGTACTCGGTGCCGGACGACGTGTTCGGGTTCGTCGAGTCGGCCAAGACCCGCAAGATGACCGTGGCCGAGGCGAAGGACAAGGGACTCATCCCGGACCACATCGCCTCCACGGGGACCCGCGACGAGGTTGCGTTCCTCGAGCTCGGCATCGTCGTCGACGACTCGAACGAGAAGTCGAACCAGACGATCGCCTCGCTGGAGAACGGGGTCACTCTCGGCATCTCGATCGGCGCGATGATCCTCGACTACGAGGAGGCCGACACCGAGACCGATAGCTGGTTCCCGCCGCTCATCATCAATCAGGTCGACCTCATGGAGGCCAGCGTGGTTGGCATCCCGGCCAACCCGCTGAGCTGGGTCGAGGGCGCCACCAAGGCGATCGCGATCCAGAAGGGCCTGATCGGCGAGCGCTCGACGCGCGAGGACCTGTACAAGGCCATCGCCCGCCAGAAGGACGAGGAGAAGCCGTCCGGCGCGAAGGACGACAACAAGGCCGAGACGGTCGACCCCGACAACGTCCCCGCGGGAGAGGACATGCCGGACGCCGAGGAGGAGGGCGCCGACGAGGTCGGCGAAGACACTCCTGCCGCGGCCGACAAGGCAGCCGAGCCGGTCGAGCCGAACCACACGCAGGATGACCCGGCTGCGATCGTCAACTACTGGCGCCACGTCATCCACGACGGACCTTCTGACGAAGAGGAGCCCGTCGAGCCCCCGACCCCGGGCGAGCTGAAGGTGCTCGTCCGTGATGCGCTGCTGGCGTACAAGAACGCCTATCCCTCCGACGAGGAGATGGACGAGGTCATGGACGCCATCAATGAAGATCGGCCTCTCGAGGCCGACACCGATCCGAATGCGGATGCTGACTCCACCGAGGAGTCAGACGCAGACACCGACGCGCAGGAAGCCCCCGAGGGGAGCGACCCTGAGACCGCGGAGGGAACCGACTCTGGAACCGAGAAGCAGGCCAAGGCCGAGCTCCAGAAGCTCGTCGACGCGGGTGCCGTGTCGACGCTGAAGGACGCGACCGAGCTGCTGGGGCAGACGCTCTCGCAGCTCATCGAGGTGACGCTGCGTGCCGAAGCTCTCGAGGCCGAGAATGCCGAGTTCCGGAGCCGACTCTTGACTGCTGACGAGCGTATCTCTGAAGCGGTCGCCTTCGTCAACAAGGTGATGGATCTGCCGCTCATCAGGAAGTCGGCAGTGCGCGCTGAAGGCACGACCCTCAGCTCCCGCCTGCACGAGACCTATGGCGACGTCCTGAACCTCACAGGAAAGGGAAGCTCCTGATGCCAGTGATGCCGCAGGAGATCGCCGAGGCCATTGAGCTGATCGACGGCTACAAGGCCCAGTTGGAGGCGCTCAATGCGTCGCCCAACACGGCGGCTCTCGCGCAGGGACCGGGCGAAGGCTCGATCAACCCTGCCATCGCGCGCGGACTCATCTCGGTCGACGACCACGTCGATCTGATGCGTGAGCTCCGCAAGCTGGACGAGCGTCAGCTTCACGCGGCCTTCTACAAGCAGGCCGCGAAGAAGAACATGGGCGTGCCCGTGGATCTCTGGATGGCAGCGGGCGGCAGCGCGGTCTTCGAGGCCGTCAGCCGCGATCCGAGTCTCCAGAAGATGCTGGACAGCTCGAACGGTTCGGCTCTGATCCGACAGGATCTCGAGCCGATCATGTACGAGCTGTTCGTGCGCACGTTCCCGGCGTTCGACCGCTTTGACAAGGAGCCCGCGAACGGGCTCGTCCACACCTTCACGCAGAACACCGACTACGGCGAGGCCGAGTTCATGTCCGAACTCGGCACGGTCACGGACGACCGGGGAACCTACGTCCGCGACACGACCAACATCGCGGTCATCGCCACTCGGCGCGGCGTGAGCCTGAAGAACCAGTTCGCCGCACTCCAGTCCGGCAGCGGGTTCAACCCGGAGCGCAGCGAGCTCCGCAATGGCCTGATCTCCGTCCGGGCGAAGATGCAGCGGACGATCTTTCAGGGCAACGCCGAGAACACCGCGTCCGGTGGGACGGCGAACGATGAGGATGGGGCGTTCGATGCAGACGGCTTCACCGGCCTGCGCCAGCTCCTCAACACCGATCGCGCCGTCAACGTCGACCCCAACAGCAACCCCTCGACGACCGGCAACATGCGTGCCGCAGTCGAGCGCGCGCTGGTCACGGTCGGCGACCTCGGTGGCACGGCGTCGGTGGCGTACCTCACGTACACCGACAAGGCGACCTTCGATCTCCAGCAGGACGATCGGGTTCGCTACGACCCGTCCAATCAGGTCGACGTCGCTGTCGGCGTGAAGACGGGTGGGATCAACACGCTGTTCGGTCTCATGCCCCTCGTCGGGGTTCCGGGACCGTCCATCGGGACCTACGTCACGGACGACTCGGATGGAGAGTTCGAGGGCGGCGAGACCGTCTCCGACATCTACCTGCTCGACGAGGCGACGATCTCGATGCCGTACCTCGGCAGCGAGGGTCCCAGCGTCATCGAGATCCCGATGGGTGTCACTGGGCAGCTCACGCGGCTGTTCATCATCTTCGGGATGTGGGGCCTCGCCCTGAAGGCTCCGACCTTCTCGAACAAGGTCCGCGTCCAGCAGGCTTCGTAGCCTCTGGCGATTGATCGGAGGGAGGGGCTTCGGCCCCTCCCCCGCAACCATGGACCCGCCATGGCCGCCCTCTTGGGACGTGGCCGTGGCTCGCCTCGTTGGGATCGCGATCGCTTGGGTCCTGATCCTGATCGGGCAGACATGAGAGGGAGCCTGTGTACGTAACCCCGAAGCGCTTCGAGAAGATGGGCCTCGGGGTCAGCCTCACAGGGGTCCCGAGCTATCAGATCCGAGAGCATCTCCTCACGGCCGCCGCCGCGGTGGATGCTTTCTGCAACGTGCCGCTCTACCCGCAGCGGTACTCGTTCAAGGGCGGCCTCATCACCGGGGAGCAGCAGGGCTTTCGCGACCGCTACAAGCGGCGCATCTACCCGCTGCACACGCCGCTCAAGAACGTCACGAGCCTCCGCATCGAGGCCACAAACAACCTCTACATCGACTTCGAGACTCAGGACTGGTTCATCAACCGTCACGAGGGCTACGTCGAGCTCATCAACTTCGCCCTGACCAAGGTGGGGATCTGGGGACAGGCGGACGTCCCCTCGTTGGGTCTCTCCGAGCCCGTGTCGGTCATGGACTACTCGTACGGTCACACCTTCCCCGTGATCGACGAGGAGCTCGTCTGCACCAGCACCACCTCTGGTGAGGAGGACTGGACCGAGTACATGGCCTTCAACGGGTTCTGGGATCCCGACGAGGAGATCACGGTCAAGAGGAACGGCACGGCGCTGGTGGAGGACACCGACTTCGGCGTCGATCTCGATGGTGGATTCGTGACCCTCGTCACCCCCGCTGCCGAGTCCGATACCCTGACCGCCAGCTACACGTACCGCGTGCCGTGGGAGGTGGCTCGAGCAAACGCTCTGGGAGCCGCTGAGTACATCGGCGAGGCGCGGCTGAAGCAGAAGGGCATGACCGGCATCGAATCGATCGAGGTCGAGGAGGTCCGGCTGCGGCGTATCGGATCCCGCAGCGGCGCGGAGAAGGGAGTCGACCTCCCGGCCGCGGCGCAGAACCTCCTCATGGGCCTGCGCTTCATGACGATCCGGGGGTAGATCATGGCCCTCATCGGAACCGAAGAGCTGGCAGCCCTGTCCGAGGTCGCCGAATCGCTCTACAACAGCCGAATCGAGATCTTCCACCAGAGCGACGAAGACCAGTCAGGTTCGTGGGACGACTCAGTGGAGGGAGCGCAGTCGGATGAGCCAGATGAAGTGGTCCTTGGCTGGTTCCGCAACCAGCCCGACTACCAGACCAACGATTCGCTGGCGGCGATCACCCATGAGGAAGACGGGCGGCTCTTCGTGCCGTTGGGTACGGCCCTTGAGCGGCGAGACTCCGTCAAGGTGTATGCCCTCGACGCGGATGGCAACACGGTTGGTGATGGGACTTCATACCGGGTGATCGACACCAACGTCGAGAACACGTGGAAGGTGCTCATCCGGGCGGCCCTGCGGAAGATAAGCTGATGCCGGTTCAGGGTCAGCTGGACGTTCCGGGGCTCGTCAAGCACATCGAGCAGGTCATCATCACTGCCGCGGACGACGCGGCTGACGAGACGACGGCCCTTGGGGTCAGGATGGCGAAGCGGCTGGCGCCGGTTCGCAAGGTCAGCTACATCGAGAAGCGGGCGCGGCCGCGGGGTCTCTCGCGTGCGGAGATCGCGCGGCTCCCCGCTTTCGCCAGCGGTGGGGCGCGCAACGCGCGCGGCCAGTTCACGGGCAGCCAACCACAGCGGGCCACGATCGCTCGCCGCGCACAGCAGATCCTCGAAGCTCCGGAGGTCGAGGAGTTCGATGGCGGCTTCCGCCTGAAGGACGAGTCCGGACGGTCGTTCCTCACCGGGCGAGGAGAGGCCGAGCTGCGGGAGTCCGGGCGCCGTGAGGCTACGGCTGGTGTCGACTTCGCCACTGGCAAGATCGTCACGAAGCCGGGGACCTCGGCCATCTACACCCAGCGCACGTCGGTCCTGACGCGCGGCGGGGTCATCAAACACACCTCTAGGTCGACGCTCGGCGGCAGGTTGCGGGGGGAGATCTACGGCGAGAAGGCCAACGTGCGGGGCGGCAGGATCGTCTATCACATCGTCAGCCCCACGCCATACGCCAAGTTCGTCGAGCTGCCGACCTCGAGGACCTCCGAGCAGCCGTATCTGCGGCCAACCCTGAAGGCTCTGCGCGGCCCGTTCAAGGCCAAGGTCTTCAGGAACTTGAAGCGTGCGGGGCTCAACCCGCACTTCATCTAGCCGACTCGCGTGAGGTAGAGGATGGTTCTTCCTGCTCTGCCGACCTCCGGGCCGGTCAAGCAAGCCCTCGTGCAGAAGCTACGAGCCAACAACTCGATCGCTTCCGCTGCTGTCGGCGGGATCCACGAGGGTCTCAACGCCTCGGACCGAATCCAATACCCGTACGTCGTCTTCAGCCTCGCGTTCGCGCCCTACGAGTTCGCGTGGGGGTCGGCGATCTTCGTGGTCGGGTTCGACATCGTCGTCCGCGGCACCAATCCAGTCGAGGTCAACAGCCTCGACGCGCTCATTACCGACGAGCTGCATGACAGTACGCTCACGGTCACTGGGCTTTCCACCCTCACGGTGCGACGCAACGCGGAGCTCCCGCTGTCGCCTGAGCGAAACGCCGAGGGTCGTCGCGTGTTCCAGAACGGCGGAACGTACGAGATCTGGCTCGACCAAGACCGCACGGTCTAGTCCCCAGCGTTTAGCGGGCGTAGGGAGACCCAATGGCAGCCAACGAAGGCACCAAGCTCCACGGCAAGAACGGCGCGATCTACATCAACGGGCCGAAGGGCACCGGGACGAAGGCCGCCGCCAAGTCGGGCTGGACCCTGAACCTCGGCCGTGACTACGTCGAGGCCACGGTCTTCGGCGACTCCAACAAGACCTACCTCACGGGCCTGCGAGACATCTCGGGCACGTGGGAGGGCTTCATGGACGTCTCCGGCGACCTCCTCGTCAACCTCTCGGCAGAGGACGAGACGGACATCTACCTGTACGCGGACGACCGCGACAGCTTCGAGGTCCTGCTCGCATGGGGACCGGGCCTGTTCGACGCCTCGATCGAGGACAGCCTGAACGACGCGGTGCGCGCGCGAGGCAACTTCCGCGCGGCCGGATCATGGTCGCTGTTCACGGGCGCGTAAGCACCCGACGATCGGGCAGAATCGGAGCCGGGGCGGTGGTCCCCCGGCTCCACCCCCACCTTCACTCCGTCAGGAGAAGGCATGGCACTCAAGCTACTGAAGGGTGGTCGCGGAGAGGTGACCATCCCGTCCCTCGGCGCCGTGGTCGCACGAATCGATCGTGCCGCGGGCGGCTGGTGGGAAGTCACGTTGCGCGAAGACGATAGGAAGCCGGGTGAACCCGCTTCTTATCGCCTTCGCGCTCTTTTCACGTATCTGAACGCCGCGTTCCTCGAGGACGAGGCGTACCAGAAAGAGTTCATCGTTTGGCTGGGGGGCAAGCGATTCAAGGTCGAGTGGCCCGGATCTGAGCGAATGGCGCTGTCCGGCAGGACCTTGTCCGTAGAGAGAGGAGTCACTCTTGTCGACCTCGACAGCTAAGGCGGAGACCAAGCCGACCGCCGTTCCGGACCCCGAGCCGGAAGAGGAGGAGGGCGTCGCCTTCCTCACCATTCGTGGCAAGACCTATCGCATCGACGAGCTGGAGCAGAAGCAGTACGAGGACATCCAGCGCAAGTCGGAGGTCCCCGACGAGAAGAACGAGGGAGCCACCGTCACCGATGTCCTCCTGCTCGAGAAGCTCCTGACGTTGGCTGCGGTGACCATCGTCGAGAAGAAGGGCGACCCGCCCGGGCAGAAGCTCGATCCCGAGGCGTGGGGCCACGAGAAGGTGCCGGTCGTCACGCGCGTCTTGGTCGAGGTGCGGCGAGCGCACTACATGGCCCTGACCGATGACCAGCTCGCCGCCATCAAGGCACAGGAGCAGAAGCGCCCAAACCCATAAGCCCGAGCGAGTACGTCCGTTGGGACATCGCTCGGATGTGGGGGATCAAGGGGGAACGCATCAATGGCCGCGACCTGACACCAGCGGAGGTCGTGGGCAAGATGAAACGCTCGGTGTACCTGAAGTACTTCGCCTACTGGAAGGCGTTCCAGAAGCGAGAGTTCGGTATCGACCTCGACAAGCCTGACGAGGAAGAGGACGAGACTCCGCGGTTCTGGGTCGAGCGTGACGGCGACACGCCGTTCAATCGCTGGGGGGATGAGGTCGCGAGTCGACCAAGGGGCTGACTGTGGCGAGGAACTTT
This sequence comes from Solirubrobacterales bacterium, assembly GCA_035605775.1. Lineage (GTDB taxonomy): Bacteria > Actinomycetota > Thermoleophilia > Solirubrobacterales > 70-9 > VRUE01. The sequence goes on from DATNGU010000299.1 coordinate 21,530, forward strand.
GAGGACCTCGGTGGCATCGGCGTACGGATCGTCGCCGATGCCTCACAGATCAAGAAGGACTTCGATCGTGAGCTGAGCGGCTTCAAGTCTCAGCCAGTGAAGATCCCCGTCACCTTCGATGACGGTGGGAAGCTGGCCGAGCTGAGGAAGTCGCTCAGCGGGCTCGAAGTGACCGTCAAGGTCAAGACCAACCGCGATTCGGCGCGGTCTCTTCGACGTGACATCCAGACCCGCGTCGAGCAGGACGGCGGGGTCCTCATCCCCGTCAAGATCAAGGACTTTACCCACGCCGAAGCGGCCCAGATCCGCGAGAGCATCATCAACTCGATCGGGACGATCTCCATCCCGATCAGCCTGAACTGGGGTGAGGGCGGGCCTCCGGGCGCGGCTGGCTTCGGAGGCGGTGGTGGTGGGCCGCAGGGTTACTACTGGCGTCCACGGGCGGCGGGTCCGACTGGCGCGGCCACGGCGCCGCGAGAGACCGATCTCGGTCCGCTCGAGGGCGGCAACATCCTCGCCAACCCGAACGAGGCGGGGCGCCCTGCGCGCGGTCGTGGGTCAGGGCGACGCCGATCGACGCTGCGCCAGCTCGAGGGCGAGAGCGAGGCAGAGCACCTCGGTCGTCTCCAGCAGATGTACGCCGAGGCCGAACAGAAGTTCGCTGCCGCGGAGCAGGGCTCACGCGAGGCGACGCTGGCCTACAACCGGATGGTCGACATCCGCAAGCGAACTGGACAGGAGGGTCCCACGGCCCGCCTGCCGGTGGCGCGCAAGGGTGAGGAGTCGACCTACCCGCTGCGCACCGACATCTCCGGCAACGTCGTCCGGGGCGGCCCGAAGGTTGGCCCGCTGGTCGGCGAGGCGGCGTCCTCGCGGCGTCGTGTGCCAGCTCCCGCCGAAGGCATGACCGACGCCGAGCTCGCCCAGACGCTCCGTGAGCGCTTCGGGATCGAGTTCGACGAGTCCGGTGCCGTGGTGGCAATCGGGCAGGGCGCTCCGCGCGCCAGTGCCATTGAGCGACGCGCTGACCAGCGCGCCGCGGCTGCCGTCCGCGAAGGGCGCGGCTTCCGAGGTCAGCGCGCCACGCGCGCCCCCTTCGGCGAAGGGCTGGACCTCACCCCTGAGCAGGTCGAACAGCGTCGCGCGGCCAACGCCGCGGCCGTCGAGTCAGCCCTCCAAGCCTCTCCCGTGTGGAAGCAGTTTGTCTCCGGCCTCCAGAAGGGCGAGGGCGGCCGCTTCATCAACAAGGAGCAGCGCGGCCAGAAGTACCGCGACATCCTCGGTCCTGCGTTCGCTCAGGGCGCGGAGCAGCTCGAGGCAGGCGAGATCGGCGATGCCCTCCGCACCGTCACCGCGCGCCGTACCGAACTGCTGGCGGGTGCCTTCGCAAAGAAGGGGGGCATCCCCGGTGTCGGCCCCGGCACTGCGAAGCGCTACCTCGACCCGAAGCGCGACGACACGTACGAGAAGACGTCCCCGGAGCAGCTCCAGTGGATCGAGGAGATGCGCGGGCTCGACGCCATCCGTGGCGAGATCAGCGCACGGATCCAGCGACTTCAGGCCGAAGGACGCCGCTCTCAGGGCGGGCAGGACGCGGCCGCAACTCGACGCGGAGAGACCACTGGGCGCCCGCTAACGGCCGAGCGTGTCGGCACGACGGGTGGCACCCAGCCGCGCCCGGTCTTCTACGAGAGCCCGATGTCGCGGACCGAGGCCGCAGCCGCCCATGCCCGCTGGCGTGCCTCGATGCAGTACGAGCCGGTTGTACCGCCTGTCGAGCCGGAGACCATCACCGCTCCGGTCGAGCAGGCCATGGCCGCTGGAGGCGCTGTGCCGCCCGCTGTGCCGCCCGGGACGGTCAACATGGGTGCTGGCGGCGGGGAAGGGGAGTGGGTGCCCTTCGGCGGCGGCGGAGGCGGCGGAGGCGGCGGTGGGCCGGTCCCCGTCACCGTCCAGAACTGGCCCGCGTGGATGACAGAGGGCGGATCAAGGGCCGCAGGGCCGATCGGTCCTGCGCTGTCGGATCAGGGGACGCTGTCCGCCGAGGAGATGGCGCGGCAGGTCGAGGAGCACGAGGCCACCGTTGGCCCGATCGTGCCCCAGCGAGGCAGGCGTCGAAAGGCAGCGGCCGTCAAGGAGCCAGCGCCGCCGAAGGGTCCCGCATTCCAGCGGCCGACCCAGCAGCCATCCGCGATCGCAGGACGGCTCGGAGCGGCGGGCCTCCTGTCAGAGGAAGAGGCCGAGGGGATCCTGTTCCCGATCGGGCGCGCGCCTTCGGGAATCGACATCGCACGGCAGCAGGTCGAGGCCCAGCTCGCAGAGGCCCGTCAGGGCCTCCCGATCCGCGGTGCCCCGGTGTCGGTCGCGCAGCTCGTCGCCGGTCCGGCGCGTGGCGCTGCCACGGCGCGGTTCCAGCAGGCGGGCCAGTTGCTCTCGCAGGCCAGCGACATCGAGAAGCAGCAGGAGAAGCTGACCAAGAACTACCAGCTTCAGGAGACCGCGCTCAACAAGATCACGAAGCTACAGGCGCAGGGCGTCACGCTCACGAAGCAGCAGAGTGCCGAGCTCGAGAACATCCCGGACGAGCTGGCTGACATCGGCACGCGCCTGACCGCCAATGCGGATGAGCAGGACAAGCTGGTCAAGCAGGCCAGCAACCTCGCCAAGCTCACGACGGGCGAGAAGCTCACCAACCTCGGCAAGAGCTTCGCCGGTAGCCTCGCGGGTCTCACCGTGTTCTCCGGGGCGCTGGCAGGCACGACGGCCGTGCTGGGCGCTGCGGGGGTCGCTCTCGGCGACTATCTGGAGCGGTCGAGCGGCTATCTGCTCGCGACGCAGCAGATCACGGGCGCGCTGTCGGATCAGACAAAGGCTTCAGGTGGAGCGGTCAAGCAGACCGTGGCCCAGACCGCGGCGCAGGCCAACCTGACCTACGAGCAGTACCAGTCGGTCAAGGCGAACCTCGAGCAGCGCGCCTCTGTCGAGGCCAGCAACAAGGCATTCGACGAGCAGCTCAAGATCGTCGCGGCGGAGCGCAACGTCGAAGCCGGACAGCGCGAGATTGGCGGACGCCGCTTCGATCAGGGCCTCTTCCAGACCACGGGCGGGCTACTCGGCACGCCGCTGCTCGGAACCCCATCGACAGGCGAGTTGCTCGGGCGCGAGATTCAAGCCCTGACGCAGGGCCTCAAGGGTGGGTATCAGCCGAATGCCTCTGGTCGCGGTGCTGCCACGTTCCCCGGCGCCAATGCGACGCGCGGCGGAGACCTCGACGATCGGATCAAGGAGTACACCGACCGCCTCGGCGACCTGAACGATCGCTTTGAGGGCACGGGCCTCAAGTTCGTTGCCGCCTCTGACAAGAACGCCGATGCCAGCGCCCAAGTCGTCGATGCATTCGAGCAGGCCGGGTTTGGGGACATCGCCCAGCAGATCAAGCAGGGCAACATCGCCGTGCCGCAGGGCACCAACCTCGATCCGAGGGCGCTCGCCACGGCGGTTTCGATCGCCGCAGAGCGCAACGAGCGACCGGACCCGCGGGTCCTGCTCTCAGCCCTCGAAGAGCGGATCCTCCCTGCTGTCCAGTTCGGCATCCAGAACAACCTGAAGAACACGCTCGAGACCTTCCTGCCCGCCCAGCGCGGACTCCAGTTCCTCGCTCAGCCGCAGGCTCCGTTCGGTCGCGGCCTCGTCCCCCTCAACGATCAGGGCCAGCTCGATCAGGGTGGCGTGACCGGCCTTCAGGTCGAAGGCAAGACCCAGTTCAGCGGGGTTCCGCAGTCCGCGGTCCAGTCGTTCCGCGAGTACGAGCAGGAGGCCAGCGCAGCGCTGGACGCCATCAACGCCAAGGCCGCAGAAGGCGAGCGCGTGCTGGCCGACAAGCTGGGCGTGCCGGAGTCGGTGATCGGGGAGCTTCGCGGGCTGGGTGAGCGCATCGGCGAGATCAACCAGCAGCAGGCCGACATCCGCCTCGACCTCCAGATGTCGCAGTACAACCGCCAGCTCTTCCTCGCGAAGCGGACATTGGGCGATCTGGCGGGCCTGACGGGCCGCGAGGGCGGCACCTTCATCGGGCAGCTTCAGCGACAGGATCTCCTGCTCAGCCGACGCTCGCAGCTCCTCTCGCTTCAGAGCAACCAGCTCAGCCTCCAGACCTCGGAGCTTCAGCAGCAGAGCGGCGAGCTCGGTCAGCAGCAGAGCATTCTCCAGCTCGAGCTGGCGCAGCGCCGTGTCAACTTCCAGAGGGCGGTCGCAGGCTTCACGGCCCCCGGCACCACCCCGGAGGAGCGCGCGGCGCGGATCGAAGAGGCCAAGATCGAAGCTGACTACGCGCAGCGCGAGATCGACTTCCAGCGCCAGCAGGTCGGCATTCAGGGTCAGGTCCTCAAGATCAACCGCGAGCAGCTCGGGATCCAGCAGCAGCAGGCAGCGCTGGCCGCCCAGCAGTACGCCAACACGGTCGCCCTTCAGGATGCGCTCAACAACCGCGCCTACGAGGATCAGGCCGCGGCCATCGCCGAGCTCCAGAAGGCGTTCGAGTCCGCCCAGCAGCTTCAGGCACTCGAGAACCTCAAGAGCCTCATCACGACCCAGCGCGATCTCCTCGTGCAGGAGATGGAGGCTCAGGTCGCCGCGGAGGAGGAGTTCATCAAGGCGCAGGGTCAGTTCGCGCAGGACATCATGTCGCAGACCGGCGAGTTCGTTCAGACCGTCGTCGACGACGTCGCGACCGTGTTCACGCGGGTTTCGCGCGCCTTCGCCCAGTCGGGTCTGGGCCGCTTCCTCGGCTACAACGAGCCCTCTGGTAGCACTGGGCCAACCACCCGGGACACCACGCGGGAGAGGGAGTCCACCAACAGCGGTGGGGCCGCAGCGGGCTTCCTCGGGCAGATTCAGGGACCCACCCAGATCACGGTCGGCGAGGCTGGCACCGAGAC
>DATNGU010000300.1:0-8955 GCA_035605775.1 Solirubrobacterales bacterium
CGACCGCCACGGGCGTTCTCGGTGTGGCGATCGGCCTCATCGGCTCGTCGGCGGGCGTTGCGACCGGCACGGGCTACCTGACAGGGGAACTGGCGCTGCATGGCCTCGCAGCGTGCGGCTCATTCGCTCAGGGCACGCTCATGGCGCTCAGGCCGGACGAATGGGGCACCTATCCGCCTCCGCCAGTTCCGCCCGAGCGTGTGGTCTACATCCGCTATCGCGGCGTCGACATCACTCGCCGAGTGCTGTACGACCAGACGAAGTTCAAGACCTCGGCGCGGGGCACGCCGGGAACCTGCACGATCCGAATCCGGGACGACAACCACGAGTTCGACTTCATCCCGGGCGGTTCACTCACTCTCGACGTCGGCAGTATCAGGCAGTGGGGCGGCTACCTCGCCACGGTGAAGCGCGGCTTCTTCTTCGAGGGCAGCCACGACTCCCCGGGCGAGACGGTGCGCTACATCGAGCTCCGCGGAGTCGACTACAACGTGCTGCTCCAGAAGCGGGTGCTGTACGACAAGCAGAAGCCCACCAACATCCAGCTCACCACGTTCCCAGCCGGGACCTCGGATGAAGAGATCATCGAGTACTACGCCGCGCACCACCTCGACCTGTCTGGTGACGGACTCGACACCACGACCCTCGTCGAGGAGGTCGGTTCACCGTCATTGGATGATGAGATCAGCGGATCGGCGAGCTGGACATGGGCGCAGTTCCTCAAGCATCTGCGCTTCAACACCGGGGCGATCGACTACATCGACCCCGACAAGCGGCTCGTCCATACCGACGTCGACACGCCGAACGCACCGTTCGGGATCAGCGATGACCCGGAGGCTGGTGAGATCGGCTGCCGCGAGCTCGAGATCGACTTCGATGCCTCGAAGATGCGGAACGACGCGCTGATCTGGGGCGTCGGTCAGGGCTCCTCGAACCCGGTCTTCTCGAGGACGACAGATGCGCCCGCGGTGGCCCAGCATGGACTGTGGCAGGTGGGTCAGTTCCTCCCGACCGTGTGGAGGCAGACAACAGTCGACCGCATCGCCGATAGCTGGGTGTACGGCTCGCCGCAGAACAAGCGAGGCGGCAAGGACGACAGGGTCGCAGCGCAGTGCGTGATCTGGGAGCCGACCTTCCGGGTGGCCCAGAAGGTCAACCTGCGCAGCATCGTGTGGGACTTCGAGGATGTGATCCCGATCCGCGACATCGAGATCGACTTCCCGGTGCCGTATCACCCACGGTTCAGGCTGACGCTCAGCCACGAGATCGACGATCCATGGACGACGTTCGAGTTCTGGTTCCCCGACTTCGAGCTGCCGGAGTTCCCGGACATCGACTTCCATCTGCCTGACCTGCCGACCATCATCGACCCCACCACTGGCGACCCGATCGTTGGTGCGCGGGTCCCGACCTGCAACGACGGTGAGTACGTCTACAACGTGGGCGGCGGCGGACAGTCGCTCCTCGACGAAGGGATCATGACCGTCGAGATGAAGTACGCGAGGGGCAACTATCCAACCTCGCTGCCCACCATCTCGACGGTCGACCACCCGAGCGGCAACGACTACTACCTGATCGACGGTAGCGACAGCACCGGCCGTGAGGGCTATCGGCTGGGGAGCAAGAACGACGCGATCATCTGGCGCTCGCAGGTGCCGCTCATCGTCACGGGCATCGAGATCCATCAGGGCATGGAGGGCATCTCTCCTGAGCCGGGTCGCAACCGCTCGATCTACGTCCGGGTCTACGCGGGGTATCTGTCCAACGGCAACGACAAGGTGCTGGTCGCGGAGTGGGGAGGCCCGCTGCCCAACATCCGGGACGTGTCGCCGAACCGGACCGACCCCAACGGCGGTGAGCCGATCATCGAGATCCCAGTCGGGCCGTTGCTCGATCGGAAGTACATCGAGGCGTACTCGGTGCAGGGCTATTGGTTCAAGGGCACCGGCCTGTACGACTTCGGTGGTCGCTGGAAGGTCTCCGAGGCCATCCTCGGAGCGGCCTGCCGCGAGACGATCCTTCCGGGGCCGGACGGCAACTCAGAGGGTGGTGGAGGCGCGATCATCATCGGACCCACCCCGGAACCCCCGGAGGGTGAGGATCCCGAGGCGGTCTACTACTTCACCGCGACACGATGGCTGGAAGGCACGCTGCGGGTCTTCATCAACGGCGTTCTGGGGCAGCCGGGGGTCGATTACGAGTACAACACGCTCGAACGCTGGATCAAGTTCCCGGCAGGCTTCGACGAAGAGGTCTACGTGCGCTACTACCCGCTCCGATGAGGCTCGACCATGGCGCTGCCTAGCTCCGTTGCGATCACCTACGACCAGACCGAGGACATCACCAACCACGTGATCGCGGCCGAGACCTCGTTCGAGCTGCTGATGAGCGCCATGGCAGGCTCAGCGAGCCTCGCGATCAAGGATGAGCAGAGGACGCTGTTCTTCGAGACCGGCCGTGAGATCTGGCTCGACGTCGATGGCGAGCGGCTATGGGCGGGGTACATCACCAACATCCGCCGCACCTTCGCCTTCCCGGTGGTCGACACCACACAGGGCGTCGATCAGGTCCGCGCGCGGAAGTGGATCTTGTCCTGCTCCGACTTCAATGTCCTCTTCGACAAGCGGGTGCTCCGCAACGAGGACAACTACCTCAACCAGATCCCGAACTTCACCAGCGATACCTACGACGGCGAGCTGATCCGCGAAGCCCTGACCGACGCAAAGTACTTCGACATCGATGACTCCGAGTTCGACGTCGTGTCCGAGGTCGACAACGTGGTGCGGCCGTTCGACCCGCTCAACGAAGGCGATGCGGGAGATGGTGCGTGGGTCCAGCAGGGATCGACGATGCGGACGTTCATGGAGGACCTCGTTCAGTTCTCCGGCGCGGTCTACTACTTCAAGCCGGATAAGACGCTGCTGCACAAGGCGCTGGAGACAACCGAGGCGCGCTGGGGCTTCAGCGATCTCCCGACCAACGGGGCAATCACGGGCGCGGTGGGCTACCAAGACGAGACGATCGGCTTCCGGGAGCTCGACGCTCTCGAGGAGGGCGGTCCAGCCACCATGGTCAACGACGCGCTCATCTGGGGCGGCTCCGAGTTCGCTGGCGAGGGTCAAACGGTCTTCGCCCGGGCTGAGAACGAGTCCTCGCAGGCGTCGTACGGGCGCTGGCAGATCGGCGAGATGCACTTCGGCGAGACGGGCTTCCGGCAGCAGCGAGGCGTGAACGCGCGAGCCAACGTGATCGTCAACGGAGAGCCGGGGTCGGTGGGCGGGGACCCCAACCGCGGCCTGCGCTTCCCGCAGTGGCAGATCACGCTGGCGTGGTTCGCTCATCAGGTGCCGACCATCTCTGGCAACCGCGACCATCTCCGCCCCGGCGACATCGTCCGTATCGAACTCCACAGCTACGGCTACACGTCAGCCAACCCTCACGTTCTGCCGCTGCGCCGCATCTCGATCTCATTCCCCTCGCTGCACGAGAGCGGTGACGCATGGGTCAAGATGCAGGGCACCTTCGGGCTCCAGCTCAGCGATCCATACACCCTCTGGCGCTACCTGCTGAAGCTCACCGCGGGCCGCACGCCGGTTCCGATCAGCGCTGTCGACGGCGACAACCCGGCTCCGTTCGGCGCCATCTTCAGCGGTGAGCCCACACCCACCCCGGACGGGTCCACGACCCTATTCGAGCTCCCCGACAGCCGGGGCTATATCGGAGGAACCGCCGAGGTCTACCTCGACGGGCTCCTTCAGAGACCGGGAATCGAGTTCGATGAGACCGATCCCGACCTCGGCCAGATCACGTTCGCGGATCCGCCAGCAGGCGGCTCGTGGATCTGGATCGTCTGCCGCGTGACTTGAAAGATCTTCAAGTAACCGCCTAGCTCGGCTGGGCGCGCTTATCCCCCTCACCGTCAGCACGCAGGGCTGGGGACCCTGTGGTCGAGCGTGCGCGCGACACGAAGGAGACAACTCATGGAGTTTGACCTTCAGAACATCTGGAACTCCGAGGGTCTGGCCGCTGCCGCATTGGTCGTCGGTCTCATCTTCGGTTTCATCCAGAGCGCGGTTCCCGCGATCACCAACTCCGGAACGCTCCGGAACTGGGCCTTGATGGCTCTCTCGGCGCTCGTCGTCGGCCTCGCGGCCCTCGACAGCGGGGCGACGCCCACGATCGAGAATGTGGTCGCTGGCGTGCTGGTGTTCATCGGCCTCTACAACGCCACGGTGAACCTCCACCGGGCAGGTGCGGCAACGGCTCAGAAGACGGTCGGGGGATCGCAGATCACCTCTGCCAAGACCCTTCTCAACCCGAGCGCGGACCCCGCCTGATGGTGGCCGAGGATCTCCGACCCCTTCTCTGCACCAACTGCGACTTCGGCAAGCCGCTGGCCTGCCCCCGTTGCCCTGACATCGTCCTTCTCCCGGACGGGGAGGTGGTGCGGAGCGCTGGATACCGCTTACTCAAGCGTCCCGGCGTTAGGGGCGACGTGTGTCCCAACTGCGACACACGCCTCGTCGACGTGCCTCGTCGGCCGAGGGGGTTCGGGGATCCTCATCCCTGCCCGAGCTGCGGTCGGCAGCTCGTACCGGCGTAGGATGGCGCTGAGATGCAGCGCCCACCCCGTCCAATAAAGGTCAACCAGTTCGTCAATGCACGCACACCCTCGTTGCCACATCGCTTCGTGCCCCGGCGATATGGCGCGCCAGAGGCGTGCGAGATCTGTGGAGCAACCATCGGAGCCGAGATCCACATCGGATCAACTCGGGAGGGGCGCAAGGAATGACACCACCGCAGCTCGAATCGCTGATGGCACTGATCGGACAGATCGGCGTTTTTGTCACGGGCGTTGCCGTCCTGTGGTATGCCGTGTTCGTTCCACGTAAGACCAAGAACAACGAGCCCAAGTCAGCCCTGCTGGTCCCCGGCTGGGTCGTCGATGATCTGAAGAAGGAGACAGAGCGCAGGATCCGTTTCTACGAGCAAGCACTCAAGGATGAGCAGGAGCGTGCCAATGTCCGGGTCGCAGAGTGGCGCGGATTCCGCGATGAGGCTGTCGCGCGCGCCGTTGACGCGCAGGAAGATCGCAAACAGCTCCTCGGGGCCGTCCAAGTCCTCGGGCGAGACGTACAGAGGCTTTTGGATGCAGCGAGACTCGCTGCTACCAGCACTGAGGGTGGCGACGCCAGTGGATGAGCTGACCGATCATCGCCGCGAGCTCGAGCAGAAGCGCATCAAGCGTGAGGTGAAGAAGGCTCTCGAGAAGACGACCGACCTCACACGCGCCGTGGCGGAGATCGAGGAGTACTACCGAAGCCTGTCGTCGAAGGGGGAGCAGGATGAGCACCGCTGAGTGGGTCAACTGGGCGTTCGTGCTGCTCGGGCTAATCCTGTCGGCGTCTGGCGTCCGCGCCTCGTTCTACTTCGGACAGCACCACCGCGCGCTCAACGGTAACTGGGTCATCAGCGCCCTCTACAGGACCGTCCTCACCATCACCGCCGTATGTCTATGGTTGACGCTGGCCCGTGCGGTCTCTTTCACCTACGGACCGATCACTCTCGTCTCACTCATCAGCGGAGTCGCGATCATCTGGCTCTTGCTTATCCCCGCACTGCTCGTCAGGCTCTTCAAGGCCCACGAGGGCCGCACCGACATCAACGAGGAAGGAGATTCCATGGACCGCTCGGAGTCAGGTCAGACGCTCGTCGAATACGGCCTGCTGTTGGCCTTGATTGCAGTCATCGTGATCGTGGCCCTGCTGTTCCTCGGGCCGCTCATCGCGGACCTGTTCAGCAACGTCGGGATCCGGATCAACGACCCCGCGGCTCCGTGAGGAGGGGTCAGGCCCTTCTCGAGCTCGCCCTCGTCACCCCACTCATCCTGCTCATCATGCTCGGCGGCATCGGCGTCGGGCTGCTGGTGCTGACCCGGATCGAGCTCCAGCACGCGGCGCAGGAGGCCGCGATCGCCGGGGCCAGCAACGGGGGCTGTGCCAGCGCGCTCGGGATCGTGCCGCAGGTGCTCGGGTATGCGCCCGACGACAAGGAGTGCTCGGAGGCCGGTCAGCTTGTGGAGGTCACGCTGTCGGAATCGGTAGCGGAGATCGCGCCGATGATCCCGCTACCGCGAACGATCACCGTGGTCGGGCGGGCTGTGGTTCGTGAGTCTCCAGCCCCCGAACCTTCGGGGTAGGGCAACCCGCCCCTCTGCGCGAAGCCGATCGAGCTTCGCGAACGTCGCGGTTCGCGACATCTCGATCTCCTCTGCGATCTCGGACACGGAGGGGTCCCACCCGTTGCGGTCACGCAGCGCCTTGATCGCGATGAGGACCCGCCCGTCAGTCACCACCACTGTTCGATCTTGTGGGCTCCCGACATGACGAGGACCCGGATCCCGTCGACCGAGTAGCGCTCCCGGTGCCCGAGGTTCTCGGCGCGCCGGTTGAGTCGGTCTGAGATCTCGGCGAGGGTGTAGCCGTGGCGACAGACCATGTACAGCGCGTCGAACTCGCGCGGAGCGTCTGATCGAAGGAGCCGAAACGCTCGTGTCACCCGTACACGTCGGTCAGGGTGGATGACCCGCAGGCCGTGGGTGCAGCTCAGGTCCTTGCAGCCCTTCACCCGGCACGTGCGCTCGATGTAGGCGATGAAGTCTGGGTGGAACTGGTAGCCGTTGCCTTCGAGGGTGTCGTTGTGGAGCTGGACTGGCGTCTCGCGTTGCCACTCGAGGGTGATCTCCCGAATGACCTCCGCGGTGTGCCGCATCAGCTCGGGGTCAAGGCTCGGGCGGGTCTCCTCCACGGCCGCGAGTATAGTCACGCTTGATCCTCCGAATCGTGTCCACCGATCCATTTCAGGGATCCGTCGACGATTGCGTACGCCCGACAGGGCTTGTTCTGATCCTGAGCCTTCTCGACCACGTGGCCCGTCCCGCCCTCCATCTCGAGGTTCTCGGCGAAGTAGGCCACGACCCTGTCCGCGGCAGCGACCATCTCGACGTCGCGCACGAATGTCGCCTTGCGTCCCCCCGGACCCGGCGACCACCAGCGTACCGTAACCCCGAGCTTCGTCGCGGCCACCGCGACCGCCAGCTCGAACCGACGCGCTGGCTTCCCTGTCGGCTTCCGCAGGAACACCTGCGATCCCTCCGGCAGATCCGCGAGCTCATCCACCGCGAAGGCCGCCGCCTGCGCTGGATCACACGCTCGCGATGCAACCACCACCAGCTTCACGATAGCGGCCCGATTCTCACGTATACGTGTGGTTCCTTCACGCCTGTCTGCTTCCACATGGCGCGTCCGAGGAATCGGTTGTCGTCGTAGATCGGTACGACTTTGGGGCCGGAGCGCTTGAAGTGCTGGGTCGTCGTACCGAGGCCGAACTTGATGGCGTCCAGCAGGGCCTTCTGGGCGTTGTCGCAATCGATGTCGCGAGCGAGATGGAAGTACAGCTCGATCACGATCAGCCCACGGCCGAGCTTAGGCTGGTACGGCTCTGGCGGCATCCACAGGGCGGGCTTGGCGCGCTGGCAGGCATTCATGGCGACGAGCTGGTACTGCTCGACCTCATGGGACTTCTTCCGACTCATGTAGCGCTTACCTGAGCCGTCGAAGGCATAGGCGTTGTCGTACATCCGGTTCACGGATGGCGGCTGCCCCGGGACCTTGAAGTCGAAGTCGTGGATCACTCGATCGGCACGTTCGGCCCGAGGTAGTCGTACAGGAAGGCCACCAGCCAGCCAGCGAGGATCAGGATCCCAAGCATCCAGAGTGGCACTACCGAGTTCAGCAGCACCAAGAGCGCCACGATCAGGTACGCGCTCACCCCCACAATGACCCCTGCCGCCATCACGATCGCCACGTGCAGCCAGTCGCTTCTCACGATGCCCTCCGTCCTCCGAGCCGCCCCGCGCAGGCGCGCGAGTGCGTTCTGCCATACCCCCGCTTCCAGTCGGCCCAGCGAGGCCGGAACACGACGCCGCAGGGGCAGGTGACGCGGAGCGCGGCGTACACACGCAGCTCCTCGACGCTCATCGTGGCCTTGGTCCGGTTGCACGACACGCAGCAGCGCACGATGTTGTGCGGCAGGTTGTCGCCATTCTGGTCGTACGGGATGACGTGGTCGAAACTGCCCTCCATGTCCGGCACCTCGACCCCGCAGTAGTTACACAGGTGCTCCGCGTCGACGATGATCTGGGCCAGCTCTGCGGCCGTCACGCGGCCCCGAACCCCGGTCCGACGTGCCTTGGCGTTCATGGCTCCCGCGAGGCGCACGAGACGCCTCTGGAGCGCGCTCTGGGTCACCGCAGGTGGTCCCAGCGCTCGTCGAGGGCAGGGCCGTACCAACGGCCCGTGGAACGCACCTCGCCTCGAATCCTTGGGTCAGTGCCCAAGGCGTCCCAGCTCCCATCGATCAGCCCTCGACCGAATGCGAGCAACGTCTTGGTGCGACCGATGACCCACACCTCGACCTCATCTTCCATCGCCGCGAGGATCCAATCATCCCCTTCGCTAGGAGCGGGACCCTCGTAAGAGATGCGGACGCCGCCATCTAGGTAGAGCGTGAACACGGATCCCAGCAGGGTGAGGGTGCCGTCGTGGAAGACCCACACCCCGGTTCCAGCCTTGAGGTGGATCACTTCACGATTCCGAGTAGGCATAGCTCACACTCCGTCGCGTCCTTGGGGTGGATGCACGTGATCTCGCCGCGCGCGACCGCCTCGCGCACCCTGCGGCAGATCTCGCAACGGCGCGGGTCATGGAGCTTAGAACCACGCTTCGTATTCACCCTTCTCCGGCCTGCTGTAGAAGCGGACACCGTAGCGGCGAAGCTGATCGCGCATCCGCTCGGTGCGGGCGGTAACAGGGCCGGAGATATGCTGCCCCGCGACGTCGAAGATCGTGTTCTCGACGATCAGCACCTTGCGCTCACTGCCGTCGCCACCGAAGG
>DATNGU010000301.1:0-2574 GCA_035605775.1 Solirubrobacterales bacterium
ATGACCGGATGGGCGTGGGAGCTGGTCAGCGCGACAACCGAAGTGGCACCGGTGGCCACCGTCAGCAACACAGCCGACCAGCCTCGGTTCGAGAGCAGCGAGGCCAGCACGTAGGTCGTCACCACCAGGATCAGGACCAGCCCGAAGGCGTCGCTGGCGCGCTGGGCACGGCGCAGCCACCGCTCACGGTTCATTCCGGCTAGTTCGGTCGCAACGGCGCCGATCCTGCCGCACGCTCCGCCGCAAGGTCCCGCGATGCGCTCGCGCGCCTCGAAGCCAGGGGCGGTGCTACGCCAGAAGGGCGCTTTGCTTTCACGAAAACCGCTCTGTAGAAGCCCGAATTTGGCTCTATCAACGGAGGGGGTGGGATTCGAACCCACGAGACGCCTTACGACGCCTAACGGCTTTCAAGGCCGCCGCATTCAACCGCTCTGCCACCCCTCCCGGGGTCGGACCAGATGTCGATGCTAGCCGCAAATGTATGGACGGAAGGAACGGAATAAAAAGCTGCGGCGGTGATTGGATACGGACTGTATGCGCCGCTTGCTCATCCTCGCCTCGACGCTGGTTTTCTTCGATGTCGCTTTCTACGCGGCGATCGCCCCCCTACTGCCGGACTACGTCGATGATTTCGGGCTGAGCAAGGCCCAGGCCGGAATCCTGGCAGCGTCTTACGCAGCCGGGACGCTGCTCTCCTCGATGCCGGCCGGGTTCGTGGCGACCCGATTTGGTCCGCGCCGGACCGTGATCGGCGGCCTGCTCCTGCTCGGTGCCTCCAGCCTGGTCTTCGGTGTCGCTGGCGAGATCGCTCTACTCGACGCCGCGCGTTTCGTCCAAGGCATTTCGGGTGCGCTGATTTGGTCGGGGGCACTGACTTGGCTGATCACCACGGCGCCACCCGAGCACCGCGGCTCGGTGATCGGGACGGTGCTCGGAACCGCGGTGGCCGGCGCTCTGGTCGGGCCCGTACTCGGCGCGCTTGCTGCTGAGGTTGGGACTGAGGCCGTCTTTGGCGCGGTGCTGGTCATCGCGATGCTGCTCGCTGCGGTGGCGGCCCGGACGCCCGAAGCGGGGCCGCCAGAGCGGCAGGCGCTACGAGAGGTCGCAGCGACCATCGTCAGCCGTCCGATCCTCACCGCCACGGCATTTGTCGCCGTCCCCTCGCTGATGTTCGGCGCTGTGGAGGTGCTGGTGCCGCTGCGAATTGATGATCTCGGCGGTGGGCATGTGGCGATCGCCGGCGGCTTTATCGCCGGCGCCGCCCTGGAGGCCGGGCTTGCCCCGATCGCCGGCCGTTACTCGGACCGCGTCGGCCGCCGCCCACCGTTCGTGATCGGTGTCGGCATCTGCGCTTGCGCGATGGTCGGGATCGCGACCGCCCCTGCCCTGGGCCCGGTACTCGCGGCTTTGATCCTTGGCTCGCTGGGCGCCGGAGTTTGCTTCGCACCTGCATTGACCACGCTCTCGGAGACGGCCGACACGAGTGGCCTTCAGCAAGGCTTCGCAGCCGGCCTCTCCAACATGGCTTGGGCGGCTGGCCAGACGGCAGGAGCGCTTATCGGCGGTGGTGTGGCGAGCGCCGCTGGCTATGCGGTGCCGAGCCTCGCAATCGCCGCGCTGCTCGTTTTCACCGCCGCCTACGCCTACCGCTTCCTGGTTCCGCCGCTGGTTCGGCCCGCGGCGGGCTAGCGTACGCGCCATGAGCGACACTTGGCGCAACTGGACCGGGGATCAGCGATGCCGGCCGGCGGAGTTGGTCCGGCCACACGATCGCGACGCGCTGGCCGCGGCGATCGTGAGAGCCGCCGGGGCCGGGCGCACGGTGAGTGTCGTCGGGTCAGGCCATTCCTTCACCGCGGCGGCATTGACCGACGGCACGATGATCGACGTCGCCGCGCTGGCGGGAACGATCGACGCCGATCCCGCCTCCGGTTTGGTCAAGGTCGGCGCGGGCACCGTCCTCGCCGACCTCAACGAGCAGCTGCACGCGCTCGGTCTGGCGATGGAGAATCTCGGCGACATCGACCGCCAGACCGTGGCCGGGGCGATCTCCACCGGGACCCACGGCACCGGCGCGAAGCTGCGCAACATCTCCGCCCAGGTTGAAGCGGTGGAGTTGGTGACCGGCGACGGAAACGTGCGCGAGCTCGACCACGGCGATCTGCTGCTGGCCGCGCGGGTCGGGGTCGGCGCCCTTGGGGCGATCTCGGCTGTGACGCTGCGCTGCGTCCCCGCCTTCACCCTGCGACGGGTCGACGCACCGGAGCCGCGCGAGGAGGTTTTCGAAAGCTTCGTGGAGCGGGCCGAGGCCAACGACCACTTCGAGTTGTTCACCTTCCCCTACGCTGATTCGGCGCTGGTCCTCGAACGCAACAGGGTCGACGGCCCACCGCGCCCACGCGGCCCGTTTGGCGCCTTCCTCAACGACATCGTGCTCGAGAACTGGGCGCTGGAGGCGTTGTCCGCGACCGGCCGGCTGGTCCCCGCTGCGATTCCTCACCTTTCCCGTCTTGCCGCCGCTCTCACCTCAGGTGGCAGCACGATCGACCGCAGCGACCGGGTGTTTGCCAGCGA
>DATNGU010000302.1:0-5981 GCA_035605775.1 Solirubrobacterales bacterium
CGCGAACGACAGCCGCCCCCGGACGCGGGAGCGAATCCCTGTGCGTATCTGAGTCTTCAGGCATTCGCGGGAGCAGAGGAGGCGGCGCTATATGTCATTCGCAGTCGGGCCTTTCGCCTTCTTCGAGCGCGATCAGCTCGCCGCCGGAGTCGACTCGGTAGCCGACCGGGCTGGAGCTTGCCGGCACCTCGGCCTTCTTACCGTCGACCACCATCGTCACAGAGCCATTGCCCAAAGCGACTTCGAAGCTACCGGAACGAAACGGGCCGGCCTCCGCCCCTTCTTCGAGGATCTGGCCGTCGACCAGTGGCTGTTCCCTCCCATCGAGCAGGCAAACCCAGACTTCCGCCGTCGCGGCCAGCTGCACCGTCACGCCCGCCTGGGCGGGAACGCCGCCTCTATGAGCCTGCTTCTTGCCGCCGCTGCTCCCGCCGCTTCCCGCCGACGGCGAGGAGCTGGACGGACCGCCGTCCCCTCCGGCGAGGCCGATCGCGACCACCACGGCGATCAGGACAAGGCTGACGGCCGCAACGAGAACGCGTCCGGGGATTCGGGGTCGCCCCATCCGCGCGCTCGCCGGAACGGGCTCGACCCGCCGCGGTGGCCGCTCACCGCTGGACGGCGCCTTGTTGCGGCGGAAGTCATCGGCGAGGCGCTCGCCGTCGAGGCCGAGATAGGAAGCGTAGGTACGGATGAAACCGCGCGTATAGGCACCGCCGGGGAGCGCGTCCCACTCCTCGTTCTCCATCGCCTGGAGGTAGCGAACGCGGATCTTGATCGCCGCTTCGACCTCGGAAAGGTCGACTTTGCGACGATTCCGGGCCTCGCGAAGAGTGGCTCCGATGCCTGTGTCCACTCCGACATTGTGTCCCTTGCGCCACTCCAGCGCGAACGATTCGTGTTATTCCGACTTATCGGCCTCGGCGGCGACCGGCTCGGGTGCCCGATCGCCACTCAAGACACGTGGCAGGTCGGCCTCCGTAATTAACACCTGTCGCGGCTTCGAACCCTCATAGCCGGAGATCACACCGCGCCGCTCCAGCATGTCAATCAGCCTTCCCGCCCGGGTATAGCCGACCCGCAGGCGGCGCTGGATCATCGATACAGAAGCCGTTTCGGTCTGCACGACGGTGCGGATTGCTTCATCGAGCAAGTCGTCGGCGTCGGGGTCGAAATCGTCATCGCCCCCCTCGCCGGGTGCCTCCTCGCGGGCCTCCAGCAGCTCCGCCTCGAATTCGGGTTCACCCTGCTTTGCCCAATGCCCGGTAATGCGAGCAATCTCCTCCTCGGTGACAAAGGCGCCCTGCACACGCGCCATTTTCGAGGTTCCAGCGCCACGGAAGAGCATGTCCCCCTGCCCCAGCAGCGCCTCGGCCCCACCTTGGTCGAGGATTACCCGGGAATCGGTCTGAGAGGAGACGGCAAAGGCAATCCGGGCTGGGATGTTGACCTTGATCGTGCCGGTGATGATGTCGGTCGAGGGCCGCTGCGTGGCCAACACCAGGTGGATTCCCGTTGCGCGCGACTTCTGCGCCAGGCGGATGATCGAGTCCTCGACTTCGGCCGGGGAGACCATCATCAGGTCCGCGAGCTCGTCGATCACACAGAGGATGTGGGGCAGCGGCGCCTCCCCTGCCTTGGCGCGGGCGCGGTTGAGCTCCTCCAAGTTGCGGCAGCGCGCCTGGCCCATGATCCCGTAACGACTCTCCATCTCACCGATCAGATTGGCGAGGACATTGGCGGCGAGGCGCGGTGAGGTGACGACCGGGGTCAGCAAATGCGGCACGTTCTCGTAGTGGTTCAACTCAACCTGCTTGGGGTCGACCAGGACCAAACGCACGTCGTTGGGGGAGGCGTGCATAAGGATTGAGGAGAGGATCGCGTTGACGCAGCCCGACTGGCCGGAGCCGGTGGTGCCGGCGACGAGGACGTGGGGCATCTTCGCCAGGTCGGTCCAGACCGGCTTGCCGTCGATTCCCTTACCGAGCCAAGCGACCAGCGGCGAGGTCTTCTCCGGGCGGCCGGCATAGATGTCGCCGAGGCGGACCAGGCGGCGGCGGGTGTTGGGCACCTCGACCCCCACGGCCTGCTTGCCGGGAATCGGCGCCAGAATGCGGATGTCGGTAGAGGCGAGCGCGTAGGCGAGGTCGTTGGAGAGCTCGGTGACTTTCTTCACCTTGGTCCCGGGCGCGAGGCGCAGCTCGAACCGGGAGACGTGCGGGCCGCTGACGATGCCGACGATCTTCGCCTCGACCCCGAAGTGCCCGAGCGTCTCGACCAGCTTGCGGGCAATCACTTCGTGGTCACGGGGATCCGGACCTTTGTCGCCTTTCCCCTTTTCGAGCACTTTGGCAGGCGGCGGTCGGTAGTTGATCTCCTCCGAAGTAGTGACCCCGCGTTTATTGCCCATCGGCGTCAGCGCCGTCTGCTTGGACTCGGCCGCGGTGCCCACGCCGAGTCCCTCCTCGCTGCGAACCTCGACCTCGTAAGCGTGGGGCTGAAGATCCTCGGAACCGGACTCGGGCTCTGCGTTGACCTCGGCGTCGAACTCCGTGGTGTCCTGATCCTCCTCGGGCTGGTCCTCGGCGATCGCGACCGTGGGTTCGAAGTCATCCTCCTCTGGATAGGTGCTCATCACGTCGGTTTGACCAGCCTGGGTCTCGAACGCCGAAGAGGTCCTTTCAGTGCGGCGCTCCTCACGATGCTGAATCGCGGTCTGGGCGATATCGCGCCCGCCGAGGAAGGTGTGGCGGACACCGCGGCCGAAGCCACGGAAGACGGTCGAGATCGAAGTACCGGTGACCAACATCGCGCCGATAGCCAGCATCAGCACAGTCGCGATCCGTGCTCCGACGCTGCCGACCAGATATTCGAGCCCGGTTTCCAGCCCGTAGCCGACCTTGCCCCCCTCCCAGCCGAAAAAGAGGACGAAGGTCAGGTAGACACCGGCGGCAATCAGGAAGAGGCCAATCAGATCCAGGTGCCGTTGCTGCAACCCTTCCGGCAGATGTGGCCGCGGCAGCCGTGACCTTGCTTTCGGTTTGGCTTTCG
This sequence comes from Solirubrobacterales bacterium, assembly GCA_035605775.1. Lineage (GTDB taxonomy): Bacteria > Actinomycetota > Thermoleophilia > Solirubrobacterales > 70-9 > VRUE01. The sequence continues at coordinate 3,052 of DATNGU010000302.1, forward strand.
CCCTCCCGTTTGCTTTGCGGCGCGCGGCAGAGCCACGCTTCTTGCGCACGAACATGGGAGCGGCTTCGACGTCGGCTGCACCTCCCCTGCCGAGCGTCTAGAGATGAAACGCGACCAACGTTGCGAGCACGGCGAAAAAGCCACTGAGCGTGGCCCCCAGCATCGTCCGCGTCATCGTCGCCATCTCGGAGCGGACGGCCCGAAATTCCTGCGCCATCTCGATCCGGAACGCGCGGGAATCGTCTGCCATCTCAGAGCGAAAGATCCGGAAGCCTCTTTCATCTCGGCGCGGAAGACCTTGAAGTCTTCTCTTATCTCGGTGCGGACAGCATCGATACGACCGTTGGTCTCATCGACCTTGGGGCCGAGCTCGTCCAAGCGTTCGTCGGTGCGGCTGGATTCCATTGTCTGCATGATGCCACGCTAGCCGGCCGGCGCGCACCTATAGCGCGCCGAATGCAAAACGTTTCTCGCAGGCTGCGACTCAGCCCGCGCAGACCCAGGCGCTGCCGCCCGAATCGGCCCAGATTTCGGCGGCGATGCGGTCCTGTTCGGCCTTGGGGGCGCTCTGGGGAGAGCCCTGGCCGCCGTAGAGGTCCCAGGTCGAGGGAAGGATCTGGTACGCGCCACCGGCGCCGCTGCTTGGGTTGAGGGCGCCGTAGTTGCCCCCCGACTCGCACATCACGATGTAGGTCGGGATCGAGTAGGGACCGCCGAGCCAGCGGCCGACCGTTTCTTCGGCCGCGGCGCGGCTTGCAGCTTCCGCGGTTTCGATCTCGACGACCCACTCGCCGATCCGTGATTTGAGCGTGGCCAACGATTCCGACCGGGTCGCCGCGAGCGCGTCGAGCCGAGCGGCGGTTGCGCTTGCGCGGCTGCGCACCGCGGCGATTTCGGAGCGCGCGGCGGCGAGGCGCTCGTTGTAGGCGTCAACCCGGGCCTTCAGCGCGGCGACGAGCTCCAGCTCGTGTCGGACCACGTTCCGTACCTGCTCGACCCGGGCGGCGAGCTCGGTGTCTGAGTCCTCGATCCGCTGCAGGTATTCGGTCCGCGTCGCCAGCTCGTCGAAGTCGCCGGCGCCGAGGACGATGCTCGCGGTGCTCGGCGTGCCGCTCTCGTAGATCGCCACCAGCCGCTGCGCCAGCGCCCGGCGGGCGCGGCGCAGCCTGCTGCGCTCGACGGCGAGATCGCGTTCGGTTTGCTCGACCTCGCTCGACAGTCTCGCCGCGCGTTCGCGGCCGTGCGCGAGCAGGTCGCTCAGATGCCGCTCGCGCGAAGCTGCGGCGGCGGCTTCCGCTTCAGTTGCAAGGAGCCGTTCCTGCGTGTCGCGGATCTGGGCGCCAAGCGAAGCTGCTTCCTCACGGGCGCCGCCAACCTTGTCTCGCAGCACGCCGATGTCGGCACCCCATGCCGAAGCGGTGGCAAGCAGGGCCGTAAGGAAAAGCGTTGTTGCGACAACTCTCCGCACCAGGCACCTCAGCCCTCCGGCACGTTGCGAGTGGCGAGGTAAGCGGCGATTCCGAGGCCCACTGCTCCGAGGCCGATTCCGACGCGGATCTGCCGCGCATAGCGCTGGCGCACGTAGAACAGGCTCATCCTCACTACCGCCTTGCCTATGGCGCGATAGATCATCAACCCTCTTTCTCCCCGCGCTGGCGAATTCTATGCGCCAGCCGCGACTGCAGCGACCAGAGCTCGATGAAGCCCGGCGAGGCGGTCTGCGAAAAGAGGCCGCCTGACTCGGCAAAGGAGGCAAGGTCGGCGTCGTAGACGGCGTTGGGCGAGGAGCGGGTAACGACTCGCACACCCCCTTTGTACAGCCTCAGCCCAATCGTCCCGGTCACCTGCGCGTTGACCGCGTCCATGTAGGCGTCGAGGTCGGAGCGCAGCGGCTCCCACCAAAGACCGGCATAGACCAGGTAGCCCCACTTCTGGTCCATCGCCGGCTTGAACTGGTTCTGGTGGATCGTCCCGACCAGCTTCTCCAGCTCTTGATGGGCCGGCAGCAGGATCGCCGCCGCCGGCACCTCGTAGATGTCACGGACCTTGAGACCGACGATGCGGTCCTCGATGTGATCGACGATCCCGACCCCGTGGCGGCAACCGATCTCCCCAACCGCTTCGACCAGCTCGACCGGGGCGAGTCGCTCGCCGTCGAGAGCAACCGGGACCCCCGCCTCGAACTCGACGGTAACCGTCTGCGCCTCGTCGGGCGCCAGCTCAGGCCGCGTGACCAGCTGGAAGACGTCGTCCTCGGGCGCGTGGCCCAGGTCCTCGATCCAGCGACCCTCCGAAGAGCGACCCCAGAGGTTGTCGTCGATCGAGTAGGGGGCGACCTCGGTACCGCCCTTGACCGGGATGCCGTGCTCGCGGGCGTAGGCGATCTCCTCCTCGCGACCCATCTGCCAGGACCGCACCGGGGCGATCGTTTTCAGCTCCGGCGCCAGGGTCGCCACCGTCGCCTCGATCCGCACTTGGTCGTTGCCCTTACCGGTGCAGCCGTGGGCGATCGTGTCGCAGCCGCTGCGCCGGGCGTACTCCACCGCCAGCGCCGCGATCAGCGGGCGCCCCAACGCCGTGAACAGGGGATAACCGCCGCCGTAGAGCGCGTTCGCTTTGATCGCCGGCAGGACGAACTCGTGGGCGAAACGCTCACGGGCGTCGACCACATGGCACTCGAGCGCGCCCAGCCGCTTCGCCTTGTCTTCGATCACCGCGTAATCCTCGCCGGGCTGACCGAGGTTGACCGTGAGGCAGACCACCTCCGCCCCGTAGCGATCCTGAATCCACTTCAACATCACGCTGGTGTCGAGACCGCCGGAATAGAGCAGCAGCACCCGCCGCACCTCGGCGGGGTCGGCCTCGTAGCCCGCGGTGCGGACCTGCTCGGGGGCCAGCTCGGACATCTAGGGAGCGGGGATCCCGCCGCT
>DATNGU010000303.1:0-3334 GCA_035605775.1 Solirubrobacterales bacterium
CGCGCGCGGCTCGATGTTGGCGCGGCCGACGTCGCCGTCGTAGTGGTCGAGCAGGCGGCGATCCATCACCCGGCGCCAGACCGGCGGGAACCAGGCGAGCACGATCATCCCGGCGTAGCCGGTGGGCAGCTGCGGCGCTTCGTCGACGTGGCGCAGCGCCTGGTAGCGGCGGGTCGGGTTGGCGTGGTGGTCGCTGTGGCGCTGCAGGTGGTAGAGCAGGACGTTGGAGGCGACGTTGTTGCTGTTCCAGCTGTGCTGGGGCAGGCAGCGTTCATAGCGTCCGTCCTCCTTCTTCTGGCGCAACAGGCCGTAGTGCTCGAGGTAGTTGACGACCTCGAGCAGCGAGAAGCCAAGCACCGCCTGCAGCAGCAGGTAGGGCAGGACGACCGGGCCGAAGACGATCGTCAGCAGGGCGAAGAGCCCCACCGTCATCGCCCAAGCTTGCAGGATGTCGTTGTGGATCGACCAGACCGAGTGGCCCAAGCGGTCGAGGCGAGCCCGCTCGATGCCCCAAGCCGAGCTGAGGCTGCCGGAGACGGTACGCGGGAGGAAGGCCCAGAAGCTCTCCCCCAGGCGGGAGCTGGCCGGGTCCTCCGGGGTGGCAACGCGGACGTGGTGGCCGCGGTTGTGCTCGATGAAGAAATGGCCGTAGCCACTCTGCGCCAGGGCGACCTTGCTCAGCCACTTCTCCAGGTCGGCGCGCTTGTGGCCGAGCTCGTGGGCGGTGTTGATCGCGATCCCGCTGACCATCCCCATCGTCAGCGCCAGGCCAATGCTGTCGAGGGTCGAGAGGCCACCGTCGGCCCAAAGCCAACAAGCGAAGACCAAGCCGGCGTACTGGACCGGGATGAAGACGTAGGTGCACCAGCGGTAGTAGCGATCCTGCTCCAGCCACTTGATGATGCTGTCGGGCGGGTTCTCGGCATCCACCCCGACCACGATGTCGAGCAGCGGGAAGACCACGAAGACGAGCACCGGGCCGAAGAACCAAAAGGCGCCGAGCCCGGTCAGCTCGACCCCGGCCCAGGCGAGAAAGGGCAGCAGGGGGACGATCAGCCCCAGCAGCCAGGCGTAGCGCTTCGTGTCGGTCCAGGTGGCCGGGTTGAGGTCGACGTCGGGGCCGTGGTGATGGTGGTGCTCGTGGGCGGCTGCCTCCATGGGCGCGCTCCTCCTTGTCAAATCGCTGGAAACCGTCTGCTTGGTTTACAGATTAGCCTAATTTGTCAAGCAAAGCAACATCAGTGCGCGTTCTGTCGCCCGCCGCGCCTCACTTGGCACGCTCGCTACCATTCCGCCCATGTACACGCTTCTCGCCGTCCTGCAGGTGATCATCGCCGGCATCGTGATCTTCCTCGTGCTCCTGCACTCCGGAAAAGACGCCGGGCTTTCGGGCGCCTTCGGGATCGGCGGCGGCGGCAGCTCGTTCGGCGGCGGCTCGATGGTCGAGCGCAACCTGGACCGCGCGACGGTCTTCTTCGCGATCCTCTTCGTCGTCAACACCTTGGTACTGCTGAAAATCTAGGCTCGCTTTAGACGGGTTCCGCCGGTCGGTCAACCGGTCGCGTCCCGTTCGCTCGGCCGGCGTCCGCGCCGTTGCCGCGGTCGAGGATCTCGACCGCCTCCTTGCGCAGCTCGGCATCGAGCAGGGCGAAGTCCTCGTCGGAGAGCTTGCCGGCCGCGTGGTCCAGCTCGGCGTCGCGGATCTCCCGGTACTTGGCCTCCTTCAGCGCCTCCAGCTCGGTATCCGCCGCCGGCCGGCGGCGGGCGCTGCGGGTCGGCCAGATCGCGATCAAAGCCCCGGCCAGGGCGATCAGGCCGCCGATCCAGATCCAGGTGACGAGCGGGTCGACGATAACGCGAAAGGTGGCCGGCGCGTCATCGGCCAGATAGCTCTTCGCCAGCCGCTCCGCCGTGGCCGCCTGCAGGCTGTCAATCTGGGCCAGAGCGACCGGCCGCAGGCGCGGGTTGGCGGCCGCGGCGCGCATCAGCTGCGATACCGCTTTGCACTGCGGCGGGGTTCCGGGGGCGCCGGAGACGCAGGCGCGGAAACCAACATCGGCCGCGCGAATACGGCGCTTAACCGCCGAGATGTCGGGGGCCACGGAAGTCCAGAAGTCGCTGGCGGCGCCCGCCTTCAGGCCCACCTCGCTGGTCGCCTCGCCGTCGAAGAAGCTGCCGATCGTCCCAGTCTCCATCCCGGTCGGGCGAAAGAAATGGCGGCTTGGGTGCAGGGTGAACCGTTTGCCGTCCTGCTCGACCGCGAGCACGGCGCCGAAGCTGAACGCGTTGCGGTCGACTGCGACCGTTGGTCGCTCGTAGGTGACGGTGCGGCCGTCGACGACGGCGCTCTCCCCCGGCCCCAGCCTGACGTCGCGGTTGGTCTGGAAGCTCGAAGAGGCGGCGATGCCGATCAACAACACCGCGACGCCGACGTGGACGATGTAGCCGCCGTAGCGACGGCGGTTGCGCGAGACGACCCCGACCAGCGCCGCCGGCATCGAGCCGCCGCTGAGCGAGCGCCGCGCCGCGGCGCCGCGCCAGAACTCCTGCGCCAAACCGGTCAGGGCGAAAGCGGCAAAGACGAAGAGTGCCAGCGCCCAGAGCGAGTCGGCGGCATCGGTGAACAGTGCCAATCCGGCACCCGTGGTGGCGGCGGCGATCGCCGGCACCAGGAAGACCCGCTTCGCCGAGCCCCAGGTGACCCGCCGCCAAGCGAGCAATGGTCCGATCCCGGTGAAGAGCACGAGCAGAATCGCCAGCGGCGTCGTGTAGCGATCGAACCAAGGCGCAGCCAGCGAGGCCTTCTCGCCGGTGAACAGCTCCGAGATCAAGGGGAAGAAGGTGCCCCAGAAGATCGTCACGCAGAGCGCCACTAGGAGGAAGTTGTTGACCAGGAACACCGCCTCGCGGGAGGCGAGCGAGTCGATCCGCTTCTCCGAGCGCAGGTCGTCGAGCCGGGAGACGATCAGCGCCGTCGAGCCGATCAGGACGACCGCGATCAGGCCGAGGATGTAGGGGCCGACGGTGCTGTCGCCGAAAGCATGGATCGATTGCAGGACGCCGGAGCGGACGAGGAAGGTGCCGAGCAGCGCCAACGAGAAGGTGGCGACGATCAGGCAGGCGTTCCAGACTTTCAGCATGCCGCGCTTCTCCTGCACCATGATCGAGTGCAGGAACGCCGTGCCCACGAGCCAGGGCATGAGCGAGGCGTTCTCGACCGGGTCCCAGGCCCAGTAGCCGCCCCAGCCGAGCTCGGTGAACGACCAGAGCGCGCCGAGCATGATCCCGGTGCCGAGGAAGACCCAGGCGATCAGGGCGAAGCGGCGCGTGGCGC
>DATNGU010000304.1:0-4518 GCA_035605775.1 Solirubrobacterales bacterium
TGTAGACGCCGAAGCTGGCCCGGGCGGTGGCGGCGATGCCGAGGCGGTCCATCAGCGGTTGCGCACAGTGGTGGCCGGCGCGGACGGCGACGCCGTGGCGGTCGAGGATCTCGGAGACGTCGTGGGCATGGATGCCCCCCAGCTCGAAGGACACAGGCCCGACGCGCTCCGCGGCCCGCGGCGGGCCGAAGATCCGCAGGCCCGACACGTCCGCCAGCTGCTCGAGCGCGTAGTCGGCGATCCGTCGCTCGTGCTCCAACACGGCCTCCATGCCGAGCCCGTCGAGCCAGCGCAGTGCCGAGGCCATCCCGATCGCCTGCGCGATCGCCGGCGTCCCCGCCTCGAAGCGGGCGGGGGGGTCGGCGTAGGTCGTCCCCGTCTTGGTCACCTTGCGGATCATCGAGCCGCCGCCGAGGAAGGGCGGCATCTCACGCAGCAAGTCGAGCCTGCCCCAGAGCGCGCCGATCCCGGTCGGTGCGTAGAGCTTGTGGCCGGTCAGCGCGTAGAAGTCGACCCCCAGCTCGCCGACGTCGAGGGGCAGCTTCGGTGCCGCCTGGGCGCCGTCGGCGAGCACCAGGGCGCCCGCCGCGTGGGCGAGGCGGGCGATCTCCGTGACGGGGTTCTCGCTGCCGAGCACGTTGGAGACGTGGGTGACGGCGACCAGCTTCGGTCCTCGTTCGAGTAGCGCCACGTAGGCGTCCATGTCGAGCAGGCCGTCCTCGCCGACGGGCACCCAGTCGACCTCGGCGCCGGCTCGCTCGGCAAGCTGCTGCCAGGGGACGATGTTGGAGTGGTGCTCCATCTCGGTCAGCACGATGCGGTCGCCCCCGCCGACGTTGGCGTCGCCCCAGGCCCGGGCCACGAGGTTGATCGCCTCGGTCGCGTTGCGGACGAAGATCACCTCGCGGCGGTCGGCGGCGCCGACGTGGTCGGCGACGGTCGCCCGCGCCCCCTCGTAGGCGGCCGTCGCCTCGGCCGAGAGCGTGTGGGAGCCACGGTGGACGTTGGAGTGGTGGCTGCGCTCGTAGCGGTCGACCGCCTGGATCGAAGCCAGCACCCGCTGCGCGCTGGCGCCGCTGTCCAGGTATGCGACCGGGCGCCCGTGGACCTCGCGCTCCAGCGCCGGGAAGGAGGCGCGGACTTTCTCGATCGGGAAGGCCGACGTGACCGTCATCAGGTGGCGCCCCCCATAAATGCTTCGCCCGACCTCCGGTCGCACACCATCAGAATTAGACGCTCCCTCCGGTCGGGCTCGCGGCTACCTCCTCGCGAATCCAGCCATAGCCCTTCTCCTCGAGCTGGGTGACCAGCTCGGGCCCGCCCTCCTTGACGATCCGGCCCTCGAACATGACGTGGACCGAGTCGGGCTTGACCATGTGCAGGATGCGCTGGTAGTGGGTGATGATCAGGACGCCCATGTCGGGCCCGGCGAAGGTGTTGACCCCGTCGGCGACGGTGCGCAGAGCGTCGATGTCGAGGCCCGAGTCGGTCTCGTCGAGGACCGCGATCTCGGGCCGCAGCAGCGCCAGCTGCAGCAGCTCCATCCGCTTCTTCTCGCCACCCGAGAAGCCGTCGTTGAGGTAGCGGCTGGAGAAGTCTTTGGGGATGTTGGCGAGCGCCATCGCCTCCTGGGCGACCTTGGCGAACTCTTTGATCTTGATCTCGCCTTCGCCGCGCGACTCGCGGCGGGCGTTGAGGATCATCCGCAGGTACTTGCTGACCGAGACCCCGGGGATCGCCACCGGGTACTGGAAGGCCATGAAGAGGCCGGCGCGCGAGCGCTCGTCGGGGTCGGCCTCGGTCATGTCTTCGCCCCTGAAGACGATTGAGCCCTCGGTCACCTCCAGCGCAGGGTGCCCCATGATCGCGTTGGCGAGGGTCGACTTGCCCGACCCGTTCGGACCCATCAGCGCGTGGACCTTGCCCTTCTCGACATCGAGGTCGAGGCCGCGCAGGATCTGCTTGTCCTCGACGCTCACGTGCAAATTGCGTATCTCCAGCTCAGCCATGCGTCTCCGTTTCTGGGTCTTGGGGTTAAGCGGCGCTGCCGACGGGGGCCTTCTCGGCTCCGCTTCCGGGGCCGCCGGCGAACTCGACCAGCTCGGCAAGCGTCGTGCCGGCGAGCGCCTTGGTGACGCCGCCCTGGACACGGGTCCAGAGCAGCTTCGTCGCGCAGGCCCGGTCGCCGTCGCTCTCGTGCGAGCAGAGCACCTTGCCCTCGGGAGTCTCGTGGAAGCACTCCATCGGCGCGATCTGACCTTCCAGCGCCTCGACCACTTCGTCGAGGGTGATCGCCTCGGCGGGCATCGCGAGCCGGTAGCCGCCGTGAGCACCACGGGTGGAGCTGACGAGGCCGGCGTTGCGCAGTTTGGCGACCAGATGCTCGAGATAGGAGAGCGGCAGCCGCTCCGCCTCGGCGACGGCGCTGAGCGAGACCGGGGCGGAGCCGGGCTGGCGGCCCAGCTCGACCATCAGTCGAACTCCGTACTCCGCTTTCGTCGAGAACAGCATCGAACTAAATCCTACTGAAGCGGTCGGTTATGCGGATGCGGCCTCGGTTGCCGCCTCCTTGCCGAGCTCGACGTGGGCCCTGCTGTCGCGGCCGCGGATCAACACCAGCGTCAGCACGAAGCCCAGCGCGGCGATCGCGGCGCCGCCGAGGAAGGCGGACTGGAATCCCTCGGTCAGCCCGTTGACCAGGCTCGAGCTGCCGGAGGACATCACGTCGTCGGTGCGCGAGGTGGCCACGGTCGAGAGCACCGCGAGCCCGAGCGCGCCGCCGATCTGCTGCGAGGTGTTGATCAAGCCGCTGGCCAGACCGGCCTCGCCCTCCTCGACCCCGGAGACGGCGGCGATCGTCGTCGTCACGAAGGCGAAGCCCAGCCCCGCCGCGGCGAACAACGACGGGCCGAGGATGTCGGTGGTGAAGCCGCCGCCCACCGATACTTGGCTGAACCAGGTGAGGCCGACGACGATGAAGAGCATGCCGGCGGCGAGCACCGGCTTGTAGCCGAGCTTGGTTACGAGCTGGGAGGCGATCCCCGCCGAGGCCATGATCAGCAGCGCCAGCGGCAGGTAGGAGAGGCCGGCGTGGATCGCGCTGTAACCGAGCACCTGCTGCATGTAGAGGGAGATGAAGAAGAACATCGAGAAGAGCGAGGCGCCGACCAGCAGGCCGACGACGTTGGCGCCGGTCAGCGTCCTGATCCGGAAGATCGAGAACGGCACCAGCGGTTTGGCCGAACGCAGCTCGATCGCGACGAACGAGGCCATCAGCACCACCGAGAGGGCGATCAGGCCGAGCGTTTTGGTCGAGCCCCAGCCGGCGCTGTTGGCGTCGACGAGCGCGTAGACCAGGACCGAGAGCGCCGCGGTGACGGTGACGGCGCCGGCGACGTCGAAGGCGCGGGTCTCGGACTCGGCGCGGCTTTCGGCGATCAGGCCGGGGGCGAGGGCGAAGGCGATCAGGCTGACCGGAACGTTGACCCAGAGCACCCACTCCCAGCCGAGTCCGTCGGTGAGGATGCCGCCGAGCAGGACGCCGGCGGCGCCGCCGGAGCCGGCGACCGCGCCCCAGACGCCGAGCGCCTTATTGCGCTCCGAGCCGTCGCTGAAGGTGGTGGTGACGATCGAGAGCGCCGCCGGCGAGATGATCGCCGCGCCGAGGCCCTGCGCCGCCCGAGCAGCGATCAGCTGGCCCTCGGTGGCGGCAAAGCCGGCGGCCAGCGAGGCGACTGCGACCAGCAGCAGACCGGCCATGAAGACGCGGCGGCGACCGAGCAGGTCGGCGGTGCGGCCGCCAAGCAGGAGGAAGCCGCCGAAGGTGAGCACGTAGGCGTTGACCACCCAGGGCAGGTTCTCCTGGGAGAAATCGAGCGCCTTGCCAATCGAGGGCAGCGCCACGTTGACGATCGAGGCATCGAGCACGACGACGAACTGCGCCGAGCAGAGGAGGATGAGCGCGAGCCAGCGCTTCTCACGGAAGTCCTGGGTACTAGCCATGACTGGTTCTTCAGTGAAGCAAATCCGTCACACCGACGGGTGTTCTACGGCTCGATCAGGCCGCGGCGGATCGCGTAGCGAACCAGCTCGACCCGGTCCCGCATCCCAAGCTTGCGCATCGCGTTGCCGCGGTGGTTCTCGACCGTCTTCTCGGAGAGGTGGAGGATCGCCGCGATTTCCTTCGTCGTGTGCGCCTCGGCGACCAGCTTGACGATCTCCTCCTCGCGCGGCGTCAGCTCCTCCTCACCTGCGGAGCCCCGTTCCAGCACGTCCTTGATCAGCGAGCGCTGCGCCTCTGGCGTGAGGAAGGGCTCGCCGCGCTCGACCGCCCGGATCGCAGCGAGCAGGTCGGTGTCCGCCTGGGCCTTGAGCACGTATCCCGAAGCCCCGGCTTTCAGCGCCTCGAACAGGTAGCGCTCGTCGTCGTGCATGGAGAGGATCAGCACGTCGACCTCGGGCGCCTGCGCCTTGATCTCGCGAGTCGCCTGCAGGCCGGTCAGCTTCGGCATCTTGACG
>DATNGU010000305.1:0-7051 GCA_035605775.1 Solirubrobacterales bacterium
CCCCGCCTCTCTGCTGGCCGGCCTGGCGCCCTCGGACGGCGTCCTCTTCGCCGCCCGCGTGCTCGGCGGCATCGCCGCCGGGATGGCGTTCCCGACCACCCTGGCGCTGATCACCGCGCTCTGGTCTGGGAACGCGCGGACCAGGTCGATCGCGCTCTGGTCGGCGATCGGAGGCGCGATCGCCTCACTCGGACCGCTGCTCTCCGGCGCACTGCTGGAGCGGTTCGACTGGGGCTCGGTCTTCTTCGTCACCCTGCCGCTGGCCGCCGTCGCTCTCTATATGGCGTGGCGCTACGTCCCGGCCCACGTCAACGAGACGACGGAGCCAGTCGACAATCTCGGGGGCGTCCTCTCGATCCTTTTGATCGCGGCGATCGTGATGGGGATCAACCTTGCCCCGGTGCCGGGAGAGGGAGCCCTGGCGATCGGACTCGGTTTAGTCGCGATCGCGGCGGCGGCTGCCTTCGTGATCCGCCAGCGGCGCGCGCGCTCCCCCCTCTACGACCTCGAGGTGGCGACGCGGCGGGTTTTCTGGGTCGCGGCCTGCGCTGGGATCATCGTCTTCGGTTCGCTGATGGGAGCGATGTTCATCGGCCAGCAGTTCCTGCAGAACGTGCTCGACTACTCGACCGTCGACTCAGGCCTGGCGATCCTGCCGGCAGCGGCGCTGATGGTCGTCGTCGCCCCGCGCTCGGCCAAGCTGATCGAGGCACGCGGCGCCCGCTTCACCCTCCTGATCGGCTATGTCTTCTGCCTGCTCGGCTTCCTCGCCATGCTGCTGCTCTGGCAGCAGGGCATCTCGTACTGGAAGGTCGGCCTCGGCTACGCGCTGATCGGCATCGGGGTCGGCTTCGCCGGCACCCCAGCCTCGCACTCACTGACCGGCTCGGTGCCGGTGAAGCGTGCGGGTATGGCCTCCGGCACCGCCGACCTGCAGCGTGACCTCGGCGGCGCGATCATGCAATCGATCTTCGGCGCCCTCCTTACCGCCGGCTACGCCGCCGCCGCCAGCGCCGCAATCGCCTCCTCGCCCGAAGCGGACAAGGTCAGCGAAAACGTCCAAGGTGAGCTGACCAAGTCCTTCTCAAGCGCCGCCGACACGGCATCCCAGTACCCGCGATACAGCGACCAGATCATCGCCGCCGCCAAGACCTCCTTCCTGCAGGGCGACCAGATGGCCTACATCGCCGGCATCGTCGCCGTCCTGCTCGGCGCGGCGCTCGTCTTCTTCCTCTTCCCGAAGAAGGACGAGGAGGAGGCTCTCCTTGAGCAGTACCACGTCGAAGACACATAGCGGCCGCGGGCGCTTGCGAAGATAGCCGCGATGGAGGCTGCTGAAACGCCCCAGTCTCGGCTCAACGCAACCCTGCGCGAAGGCGAGCGGGTCACTCCGCTGGAGCTCTTCTTCGACCTCGTCTTCGTCCTCGCAATCACCCAGTGCACGGCGCTGATGTCCCACCACCCGACCTGGTCGGGACTGGCCCAGGGGCTGCTCGTGCTGGGCATGCTCTGGTGGGCCTGGACCGGCTACGCCTGGCTGACGAGCGTGCTCGATCCCGAGGAGGGGGCGGTGCGGTTGGTCATGTTCGGCGCGATGGCGGCGCTGCTGCTGGTCTCGCTCTGCGTGCCTGAGGCCTTCGGCAGCCTCGCCCTCTCCTTCGCGCTGATCTACGGCGTCGTTCGAGCCGCCCAGATCGCCCTCTTCATGCTCGCCAGCCCCGAGGACGACAACCTGCGTCACTCGGTGCTCGGGCTCGCCGTCAGCTCCGCGATCGCCGTCTCCCTGCTGGTCCTGGCCTCCCTCTTCGACGGCCTCGCCCAGGGCGCGCTCTGGGCCCTGGCGCTCTTCCTCGACATGGCCGGGCCTTACTTCTTCGGCTCAGAAGGCTGGAAATTGATGCCGGAGCACTTCGCCGAGCGCCATGGGTTGATCGTGATCATCGCCCTCGGCGAGTCGATCGTCGCGATCGGCATCGGCGCCTCCCACTCCCTCAGCCTCGGCATCGGCAGCGCGGCGGTGCTCGGCGTCGCGCTGACCGCCGCGATGTGGTGGATCTACTTCGACATCGTCGCGATCGTCGCCGGCCGCCGCCTCGTCGACGCCAAGCGGGGCAAGGCGCAAAACGAGATGGCCCGCGACTCCTACTCCTACATGCACCTGGTGATGGTGGCCGGGATCGTCCTCGTCGCGCTCGGTCTGAAGACGACGATCGGGCACTTCGACGACCACCTGCACGCGGTTCCCGCCTTCGCTTTGCTCGGTGGGCTCGCGATCTACCTGCTCGGCCACGTCGCTTTCCGCTATCGCCATATCCACACGATCAACAGGCAGCGCCTGCTGCTGGCGATCGTCCTCCTCCTCCTGGTACCGGTAGCGACCGAGGTTCCGGCGCTCGCCGCGCTCGCCGTCGCCAATGTCCTGATCTGGACGATGATCGCCTACGAGACCCGCAGCTACGGCGAGGGGCGTCACGAGGTTCGCCGCCCGACCACGGCACAGAGATAGGATCAACCGCATGGGTGGGGAAGCTGGGCGCAGAGCGCGGGGGCTGCTGATCCGCGCCGCCGAACCGGTATCCAACCCGCCGTCGAGGCTGGACGAGGGCGAGCTGCGCGCCGTCGTTGCCGGCAAGGTCGTGCTGGTCACCGGCGCCTCGTACGGGCTCGGCGAGGCGACGGCGCGGCGGCTCGCCGGGGCCGGCGCCACAGTTCTGATGGCGGCTCGCTCGGGCGACAGGCTGGAACAGATTGCGGCTGAGATCGGGGCGGCGGGCGGAGACGCTCACTCGCAGGTCGCGGATCTGACCAACGCGGAGAGCACCGAGGCGCTTGCCGAGTGGGCCCTGGCTCAGCGCGGCCATGTCGACGTCGTCGTCAACAACGCCGGCAAGTCGATCCGCCGCTCGGTCGAGCTCTCTTACGACCGCTTCCACGACTTCGAGCGCACGATCGGCGTCAACTATCTGGGGCCAGTCCGGCTGCTGCTGGCGCTGCTGCCCTCGATGCGAGCCCGGGGCGAGGGGCACATCGTCAGCGTCTCGACGATCGGCGCCCGGATCGGGCCGATGCCTCGCTGGGGCGCCTACCAGGCCTCGAAGAGCGCCTTCGACATCTGGCTGCGCAGCGTCGCGCCCGAGCTGCGCGGCGACGGCGTCACCGCGACCTCCGTCTATATGGCGCTGATCCACACGCGAATGAGCGCGCCGACCCCCGTCTATCGCCATGTGCCGGGACAGACCCCCGAGCAAGCGGCGCTGACGGTCTGCCGGGCGATCGTGCGGCGGCCTCGTTCGATCGCCCCCTGGTGGTCACCGGTCGCCGACATCGCGACGACCGTGGGGCGCGCACCGTGGGATGCCGGCACCAGCCTGCTCTTCCGCTTCACAAAGGACACTGCGGCAGCGCAGGGCGGCGATAAGAAAGCCAACGAGAGGGCTGCCAGCGCGGACGGGGGATCCGACCTGCTTTTCAACCTGCGGTTGGGGCGCCGCGCGATCCGGGCGATGCGCGAGGCCGGCGCGCTCACCCCGGTGCCGCCACCGCGCCTGCCGGTGGCCGGACGGGCAATCAAGATGGGACCCGGGATGGCGACGCTGGTGGGACTCGGAGCCGCTCGCTTCCCCAAGCGAGCGGCCATCGCCGACGACCGCGGCGAGGTCTCCTTCGAGGAGCTCAACCGGCGAGGTGACGCAATCGCCGCCGGTCTGCGGCGCGACCACGGCGTCGGGCCCGGCGCCCCCCTGGCGGTGATGTGCCGCAATCACCGCGGCTTCCTCGAATCGATCGTCGCCGGCTCACGCCTCGGCGCGGACCTGCTCCTGCTCGGCACCGACTTCCCCGCCCCGCAGCTCGCCAGGCTCTTCGAGCGCGAGCGCCCCGCCGCCATCGTCCGCGACGACGAGTTCGGACCGCTCTTCGACCAGCTCGAGCTGGGCAGCGCGCAGATCAGCGCCTGGAGCGACGGAGAGGTGGGCGGACCGAGCCTCGACCGGCTCGCCGCCACTCCAGCCGAAAAGCTCCACCGCCCGGCGCGGCCCAGCCGTCTGGTGATGCTCACCTCGGGGACGACCGGCGTGCCGAAGTCCGCCCCCCGCAGCCAGGAGCTGGGCGCGGTGCTCGGGCCCGTTACGACGATCCTCTCCAACGTTCCGCTGCGCTCCGGCGAGCCGATCCTCGTCGCCCCGCCGTTCTTCCACGGTCACGGGTTCATGGCCCTCTCAATCGGCCTTCTGATCGGATCGACCGTGGTAACGCAACGCCGGTTCGAGCCGGGCCGGGCGCTGGCGGCGATCGAGGCGCACCGAGCTGGCTCCCTGGTTGCGGTGCCGGTGATGCTCGACCGGATTCTGCGCTGCCGGGCCGAGGCGGACGAAGGCTGGGACACGTCCTCGCTGCGCGCCGTCGTATCCGGTGGCGCGGCGCTGCCCAGCTCGACCTCATCCGGAGTCATGGACGCCTTCGGCGAGATTCTCTACAACCTCTACGGCTCGACCGAGACGGGCTTCGCCGCGATGGCGAGCCCGGCCGACTTGCGCGCCGCGCCCGGAACAGTAGGCAGGCCGCCGTTCGGAACGACGCTGAAGGTTCTCGACGCGGACCGGCGGGAAGCGGCGCCCGGCGAGATCGGCCACATCTTCATCGGCGGGCCGCTCGTCATCGACGGCTACTCGAGCGACGACGCGCCCAAGGAGACGGTGGGCAGGCTGATGAACACGGGTGACCTTGGCCACCTCGACCAGGCCGGTCGCCTGCTGATCGACGGCCGCGAGGACGACATGATCGTCTCCGGCGGAGAGAACGTCTTCCCCGGGGAGGTCACCGACGTGCTAAGCCGCCACCGGGCGGTCGCCGACGTCGCCGTGGTCGGCGTCGAGGACAAGGAGTTCGGCCAACGCTTGCGCGCCTACGTAGTGGCCGCCGAGGACGCCGAGCCCACGTCCGAGGAGATGCGCCTCCACGTCAAGCAGCACCTACCGCGCTTCCAGGTCCCCCGCGACGTCATCTTCGTCGAGGAGATCCCCCGCACCGCCACCGGCAAGGTCCGCCTCCGGGCACTCGACGCGACCGAGTGAGAGCAGCTCAGCCTCGTCTGCGACGGGGGCCCGCGGGGTGCTCGAACTCCTGCATTGCACCGGCAACCGCGAAGCAGAGGGCGCCGGTGAGAGTTCCCCAGTTCGCCAGCCCGATCGCCAGCTCGTCGCCGCTGGAGGGTCGCACGAAGGAGGCGACCGCGGCGACCATGAAGAGGACCGAGCCGAGCTGGTTGCCGGCGACGATCCACCAGCCGAGATCGCGGCAGCGCCAGAAGCGCCGCCAGCCGCCTGCGATGCCGACCATCGCCATATGGCCCGAGATGAGAAAGAGCAGGCAACCGACGATGTCGGGGGACCAGACGAGCCGGTCCTCGGCGACGGCGCCGAGGCCCTCGATGAACGAGTCGGCCAGGTTAATCGCGAAGACGAGCGTGCCGGTGAAGAGGATCGCGGCGCTGAGCCAGGCCAGCCGATCCGGCTCGCGCGACCACCAACGCCAGCGGCGCGGCGCCAGCCCGCCCGGCTCGCCCGGCTCGTTGACGACCTGGACGACCGATGCGTATCCGCCGCTGCTGAAGAACATCCCGCCGACCAGATAGACCGACAGGTAGAGGCTCGGCGCGGCCCCCACCTGCGCCAGCGCCGCGCCGAGCGCAAACAGCAAGCCGCCAACGACGAAGGCGGTCGCGGCGGTCGCGTTGACGAGACGCAGGCGCCGTGCCATACCGCTATTGGGCCGATTCCCCACCACGATAGGCGTGGAATTCCGGCCCGACGGCTGAATTCCTATGGCGCCCTAAGGCGAGACGAAGGTGGCAGGATCGGGGCCGATCCGCTGGCCAACGTCGAGCGCGGCGACCTCGGTCATGTCGTCCTCGCCCAGCTCGAAGTTGAAGACTTCGAAGTTCTCCTTGATCCGCGCCGAGGTCACCGACTTCGGGATGACGACGTTGCCGAGTTGCAGATGCCAGCGCAGGATCACCTGCGCTGGCGTCCGGCCGTGACGGGTGGCGATAGCCGCGATCGTCTCATTGGCCAGTAGCTCGCCCTGAGCGAGCGGGCTCCAGGCCTCGGTCGCGATGTGACGCTCGCGGTGCCAGGCACGCAGCTCGGCCTGCTGGACGTGGGGGTGGAGCTCGATCTGGTTAACGGTTGGCTGGGTCTCCGCCTCCCGCTCCAGCATTTCGAGGTCCTCGACGCGGAAGTTGGAGACGCCGATCGTGCGCGAGCGGCCCTCCTCGTGGATCCGTTCGAAGGCTCGCCAGGTGTCTAACGCGCAGCCCTCGGTCGGCACCGGCCAGTGGATCAGGTAAAGGTCGACGTGCTCCAGGCCGAGGCGGGCGAGGCTCTTCTCGAAGGCTCCCAGGGTCGACTCATAGCCCTGGTGGGAGTTCCAGAGCTTGGTCGTGACGAAGGTCTCCTCGCGGGGGATGCCGGAGCTGGCGATCGCCGCTCCGACTCCACGCTCGTTGCGGTAGGCGGCGGCGGTGTCGATGTGCCGGTAGCCGATCTCCAGCGCCTCCTCGACAGCCTGCTGAGTGTCCTCCGGGGGGACCTGGAAGACGCCGAAGCCGAGTTGGGGAATCTCTACCCCGTCGTGAAGCATCACCGCGGGAACGGAGGTCGCCTGGGTCATTTCGCTCTCCCTCGCTGTAGCTGGACTGGGACCCGCAGAAGCCGGTTACCCAGAGGGCGGGACGATTATTCCCAGACGCGGGCGACTAGCTGGTCGCGAGGCCGACCGCGAGCAACGGGAAACCGGCCATCAGGCCAAGGTAAGCACCGATTGCGACACCGGTCAAGGTCGGAGTCGTGCGCGATTTCGCGCCCGCGACGAGGCCGACGAGAACGCAGAAGGCAGAGATTCCAAGGCCGATCCAGAAGACGTCAGGCATGAGCGCGGGCGAGGTTATCGGACGGGGAGGATTCAAGAACCTTGTGGTCGCGATTGCGGTCCCGAACTACGGGGGGACCATCGCTCTCCTCAACCGGGATGCAGTGGATCATCAAACGGCTAC
>DATNGU010000306.1:0-2117 GCA_035605775.1 Solirubrobacterales bacterium
CCGGTCGCGCGGCTCATCGACGAATTCAGCAAGCTCCCCGGCATCGGGACCAAGACCGCCCAGCGCCTCACCTACCACGTGCTCCGCGGCTCGACCGATGACGCGCGCGGGCTCGCCGCGGCCCTCGTCGCGATCAAGGAAGAGGTCGCGTACTGCAGCGTGTGCTGCAACATCACCGAGGCGGGAGTCGACCCGTGTGACATCTGCGCCGATCCGCGCCGCGAGGCTGGGAGGATCTGTGTCGTCGAGGAGCCGCTCGACGTGCTTGCGATCGAGCGGACCGGCGAGTTCCGAGGCCGCTACCACGTGCTCCACGGAGCGATCAGTCCCATCGACGGGATCGGTCCGGAGCGCCTGAAGACGCGGGAGCTCGTCGCCCGAGTGGCGGATGGTGGGGTGGAGGAGGTGATCCTCGCGACGAACCCCAATCTCGAGGGCGAGGCGACGGCGATGTACCTCGCCGACATCCTCGGTGGTCAGGTGCCCAACGTCACCCGCATCGCACGCGGCCTCCCGGTCGGCGGCGACCTCGAGTACGCCGACGACGTGACCCTCATCCGGTCCCTCCAGGGCCGTCGCGCCGTCGAGCGCGCGTGACCCCATTCGGCGTCAGCCGCGAGCTTCGAGCGCCGCCTCGATCTCGTCCAGGTGCTCGCCCCGATGCTCCTAGCGAGTCGGCGTGATGGGGCTGTCGGGATCGTCCGGCCAGAGGCGGTCCAGCGGAAGCTCCGCGGCGCGCGCATCGGTCTGCTCGGCGACTCGCAGGGCGAACCGCGCGGCCTCCCGAGGCGCGATCGCGTGGATCAACGGCCGCATCGAGTCGTTCAGCCAGTCGCCATCCGGCTCGGCATCACCGGCCACCCACGGCTCGCCGCGGTCGATCTTCTCGGCCAGGGTCATGAAGCGGAGGTCCCAATACGCCATGTGGCCGAGAACGCCGGCGACTGTCCAGTGCTCGTTCACCTGAGCGCTGAGGGCCTCATCGTCGAGTCGCTCCACCAGCGCGCGCAGTCGCTCGCGCTCGCGGCCGTTCTCTTCCACGTAGGACCGATCGTCAGTCATCGGCTGACCATACACGGGCCCCGCCCGATTGACGCCCCCCAGAGCGGCGTGTACTATTCGCCTTCGCGCCGGCAATCAGCCGGCCGATTCGTCACGAACGGCGACTCACTGAGTCGAGCAGCGTGCCGGGTCGCGAGTGACGCCTCAAGAGGAGTGCTCGAATCGAACGACGCCGAGCGATCGGTGGGCTTACCAGCTGAAGAGTGACAGGAATCCACACGAGTCAGCGGGACAACGTCGAACTCGTAAACCGGTGAGAAGGCTTCGGCCGGACCACTGGTTTTTTGTACGGAGAGTTTGATCCTGGCTCAGGACAAACGCTGGCGGGGTGCGTGAGACATGCAAGTCGAACGAGGTTTCATGGGGCTTGCTCTGTGAAACCTAGTGGCGGACGGCTGAGTAACGCGTAGGTGACCTGCCCGGAAGTGGGGAATAACTGCCCGAAAGGGTGGCTAATACCGCATGTGGTCGGCGATTCGATTCGCCGTCCAAAGGAGCAATCCGCTTCCGGAGGGGCCTGCGTCCGATTAGCTAGTTGGTGGGGTAACGGCTCACCAAGGCGACGATCGGTAGCTGGTCTGAGAGGATGATCAGCCAGACTGGGACTGAGAACGGCCCAGACTCCTACGGGAGGCAGCAGTCGGGAATTTTGCCCAATGAGCGAAAGCTTGAGGCAGCAACTCCGCGTGAGGGAAGGCTCTCGGGTCGTAAACCTCTTTTCTCAGGGAAGATCCAAGACGGTACCTGAGGAATAAGCCACGGCTAACTACGTGCCAGCAGCCGCGGTAATACGTAGGTGGCAAGCGTTGTCCGGATTTACTGGGCGTAAAGAGCGCGCAGGCGGCTGGTCAAGTCCGATGTGAAATCTCCCGGCTTAACTGGGAAACTGCATCGGAAACTGATCGGCTTGAAGGTGGGAGAGGGTAGTGGAATTCCCGGTGTAGTGGTGAAATGCGTAGATATCGGGAGGAACACCAGTGGCGAAGGCGACTACCTGGCCCATTCTTGACGCTGAGGCGCGAAAGCTAGGGGAGCGAACGGGATTAGATACCCCG
>DATNGU010000307.1:0-6937 GCA_035605775.1 Solirubrobacterales bacterium
GCGATGACCACCGCCCTCGTCTCGCTGCTCTCCGGGCGGCCGGTCAAGCACACCGTCGGGATGACGGGAGAGGTCACGCTGCAGGGCCGGGTGCTGCCTATTGGCGGCCTCAAGCAGAAGGTGCTCGCCGCCCACGCCGCCGGGCTGACCGAGGTGATCCTGCCCGAGCGCAACCGGGGCGATCTCGACGAAATCCCCGACGAGGTGCGCGAGCAGATGACCTTCCACCCGGTGATGAGCATCGGTGAGGTCTTCGAGCGGGCTCTCGAGCCGGCCGGAAACGGGGCAGATGTCGCCGCGATGTCGTAGCTGTACGCCGGTGCCGACCGAGCTGCGGGCGGTGGCGAGCCTGCTCGAGCGCCGCTGGACGCTGGCGACCATCTACGCTTGCTCCAGCGGCGCCGTCCGCTTCAACGAGTTCCGCCAGTCCCTTCCTGGCGTCTCGCCGACGACGTTGTCGGACCGCCTCGAGCAGCTCGAGGCGGAGAGGATCGTCGAGCGGCGCCTGGTGCCCGGTCGGCCACCGCACACCGAGTACCTGCTGACGCATCGGGGAAAGCGACTAGCTCGAGCGGTTGCCGGACTGCTGGAGAATCAGGCCGGGGGCGAAGGGCGGACGCCCTAACGCTTGACGATGTTGTGAATCTCGATCAGCTCTGGCTCGCCGGCGTCGATTCCGACTTCAGCTGGGACTGAGGCATCAGCCGTTCGCCCCTCATCGAGCTTGCGGATGCTCTCGTCGTACTGCGCTGCCGTCCAGGACGCGGGGCTGAAGCGGACAAAGGAAGCTCATAAAGTTCCTTTCGGTGTAAGCCCGATCCCTACTCTCGTGATGCCGAGCTCTTCTGCGGACCGTTTTCGTGCGCTCCCCGAGGGGGTATACGGGCTCAACCAACCGGAAGGAGCACGGGGCGCGATGGCCGATCTGAACGAGCGTGACACGAAGCTTGTGCAGTACCTGAGCGAGGCCTACGGCAAGGAGCGTGAGTTGGTGGGGGCACTGGAGACGCACATCTCGATGACGACGAAGGTGCCCTACAAGAAACGACTCAAACAGCACCTGAAAGAGACCAAATCCCACGCGAAACAGTTGCAGCGGCGGATCAGGCAGTTGGGTGGCGGGACGCAGACGGTTCAGGCGGTCGTCGGAACGGTCACCGCGGCGGGGAAGGGCCCGTTGCACGCCGTTCGCGGTGGCGGTGAGCAGGAGAAAATGCTGAAGAACGCCAAGACCGAGTACTTCAACGAGCACGAGGAGATAGCCACCTACCTCGCGATCGAGACGCTGGCGGAGAAAGTCGGGGACCGCGAGACCGCGAAACTCGCCAGGGCCGTCCGGCGCGAGGAGGAGCGGATGGCGAAGTTCCTCGAGGGCCAGATCAAGTCCCTCGCCGGTGCCGTTGTCGCTGAGGAGGTTCCCCGCGCTCAGCGCGCTCGAAAACCCGCTCGCAAAACGTCGTAGTTGGCCAGCCGCCTACATCGCCAGGCCGAGCAGCAGGGAGCCGACGATCGCCAGCGGGGTTCCGATCAGGCTGAGGCGAGCGAAGAAGCGACTCCATATGCCCTCGTAGCCCACGCTCTGGAAAAGAAAGAGGCCGACGATGTGGGCCAGGTTGATCAGCGCCAGGGCGGTGGCGATGAGGATCCGTGCTGCACAGGGGAAATCCAAGCGCCCTTCCTCGAAGTCACTGTGCCCGTTGGCGTTGCCGACGCACTGGGCCGCGAGAAATCCAAGCAGGAGAGTGCCGAGCACCGCCACGAAGATCCCCGCCAGGTCTTGACGCGATAGCGGTGGGAAGTTGTAGGAGGGCCGCCAGCCTTTCTTTCGCCCCGCGACGGACTCGGTCTCCTTGACGTCGAGCACATGGGGAGCCTTGGCGCGATCCACGACGAGCTCGGTGACCGGGGGGTCGATGTCGCGCTCGAGCTGCTCGAGCAGGCCGCGCTCGGCGAAGGCGCCATCGTCGTCGCGGTGGGCGACGACGATTATCTGGTCGGGGTCGAACTTCTGGATCTCGTCGCTGACGGCCTGGACTGGATCGGAGTCCCCGACCTCCCCTGCTGCCTGGAAACCGGCTTTGCGCAATTCGCCAAGGGTTAGGTCGAGCCTTTCTTTGGCGGGTGGAATCGCGTCGTCGACGTCGCCCAGCACATACTTGAGGCCAGAGCTGGCCAGCGCCGGGCAGACGACGAAGATTTCGTCGATCCCGGCTTGCAGCGCGCCGATCAGGCTGTCCCGCAGCTCCGGCCCGACGAGGGCCTCGTTGACGACGACGAGGGCGCGGCTGGTTTCGGTCAAGCGATCCCCCCAGGATCCGGTGCGGCCAATTCGAGATCGGTTGTGCCCCAAGGGGGCTCAGGGCTCCTGTCCACTCAGGGCCCCTCTCTACCCGGTCGGCTTCTCTCCAACCTCCACGTCATTTTTTCTGGAGAGTGGGGCAGCTCTGGATTCGGCAGCTAGGAGCTCGGCGCTAACCCACCGAGAGGCAAACCACAGTCGCATCGTCGCCGAGGTCGTCAGAGCTTGCGGTGCGCACCTCGGCGTGCACCTCGCGTACGGTGTCGGCCGCCGACCCGCGCCGGGAGCGGAGCGCCGCTGCGATCGTGCCCTCCTCGCCGAGACCCGCTTGGCCCCTGCCGCCCTCGATCACGCCGTCGGAGACCATCAGCAGCCGATCGCCCGCGAACAGCACGGCCGAGCGTTCGGCCGGCTTCGGTGCCGAGCGAGCGCCGAGGCCCTGCGATGGAGCGAACGGCAGCCGCTCCACCTCGCCGCCGTCCCGCAGGATGACCGGTGCGACATGGCCGCAGTTTGCAAGCTCCAGCTCGCCCGTGGTCGGATCCCAGCGAGCGACGATCGCGGCCATCTCGGCGCGCGGCCCCGGCATCTCGCGAAGCGTCTGGTGCATGACCAGGAGCGCCTCGCCGATCGAAGCGCCGCTGCGCCTGCTTGCCCGCAGCGCGCCGAGGGCGACCGCGCTGCTGGCGGCTGAGCGGGTGTTGTCGCCGAGGCCGTCGGCGAGCGTTACCCACACTCCGTCGGCGTTCTCCACCACGTCGAACCAGTCGCCGGCGACCTCGTAGGTCGGCAGGACGTTGCCGGCAACTTCGGCGCCGGTGATGCGGACGATTCGCGGGGGCAGCAGGCTCTGCTGGATCTCCGCCGCAGCCCTCGGCTGCCGGCGTCGCTGGGCGCGAGCGAAGACGTCGGTGTAGCGGTCGGCGAGCGTCACCGCGGCCGCCGCCTGGCGCGCCATTTCGGTCAGCGGCTCGCGCGGCCGGCCGAGCGTGATGAAGACGCCGATCGCCCGGCCTCGAAGCCAGAGCGCGAACAGCTCGCCGCCTCGGAGCTCGACCAAACTGCGCCGCAGAGCCGCAATGCCATCGGCATCGAGCTCGGGCCCGATCGCGAATGGAGCCCGGAGCTTCTCGCCGAGCCGCTTGGACCCGGCCATGTGCAGGAGGTGACTGCCGTCGATGTCCAAGACGTAGAGGGCGACCGGAACCGCGGCGATCCGCTGTGCCTCGGCAACGAGCTGCTCGGGCAGCAGGGCTGGCGGGACCACGTCGAAGACATGGATCGCGTCGAGAGCCACCGGGCGTTGGCGACCGAGGTGGCCGGCGGGAAGCGGATCCTTGGTGCGCCGCAGCGCACCGTCCTGGGGGCGGGCATCGAGCTTCGCGACGAGCTGATCGCGATCCGCGAAGCGCCGGTAGAGGGTCGAGCGCGAGACGCCCGCCGCGGTGGCGATGTCGGAGAGGGTTGCCGACGGCGACTGCTCGAGAAGCCGCTTGGCGGCGTCGAGGATGCGCTCGTCGTTGCGCAGGGCGTCTGCACGGCGCAGGTCGGTTTGCTTGGTCTCCTGACGAGTCATCGAGACGTGGGGCTAAATGGAACGTCGATCCCGCTCGAAGTGTGTCAGTTGGCACACCCGCGGACGCTCGCCGGATTGATTTCCTCAACTCAGGGCAGAAGAGAGGAACACTTCGAACGGCGACCCCTAGGAGCGTGCGATGTCCGTATCCAATTCGAGTCCTCCGGAGGCCATCAGCCCCGCCGAGCGCTCGATCTCCGAGCTTCTGCAGCAACTAACCGAGCAGACGACTCGGCTCGCCCAAAAGGAGGTCGAGCTCGCCAAGGCGGAGATGGCGGTCAAGGGCAAGCGCATCGGGATGGGCGTGGGCGCGTTCAGCGCCGCTGGCCTGCTCGCCCTGCTTGCGCTGGGCGCTCTCACGGCGGCCGCGATTCTCGCGCTGGCCACCGCGATGGCGGCTTGGCTCGCCGCCCTGATCGTCACTTCCGTCTACCTGCTGATCGCCGCTGGGCTGAGCCTGCTTGGCCGCTCCAAAGTCGAAGCGGCTACGCCGCCGGTGCCAGAGCAGACGACCGAAAGCGTCAAGGAAGACGTCAGGCAGGCCAAGCAGAAACTCAAGGAGGGAAGGGCATGAGCGCAACGGAGAAAGGCCCGCCGAAGATGGCGGACGAGAAGGGCACCCGCGAGCCGAAGGAGATTCGCGACGAGATCGAGGAGACCCGCGCGGAACTTGGCGAGACCGTCGTCGCGGTGGCCGAGAAGACGGACGTCAAGCAGCAGGCCCAGGTCAAGGCCGATGAATTGAAGGGTCAGGTAGGTGCAAAGGCGCAGGAGGTGAAAGCGAAGGCCGCAGAGCTGGGGGGCAAGGCGAAGGAGGCGGCTCCGGACTCAGCCGGGGAGGGCGCGCAGCAGGCCCAGCGGCTCGCCCAGGAGAACCCTGTGCCGATGGGCCTTGCCGGGGCCTTCGTCGCTGGCCTCTTGCTTGGCAGATTGCTGTGGCGATGAGCGACGGCAGACAGACGGTCGCCTCTGGCGAGAGCCCCAGGGAGGGACGCGGCGCGCGTCAAGACGACGTGCGCCGCGGCTACAGGCCCGAGGGCGCCGGCGCCGGCTCCGGCGTTTTCGCGACGCTCAAGCGCACGGCGACCGAGTTCATGGAGGACAACCTCAGCGATTGGGCCGCCGCCCTCACCTATTACGGCCTGCTCGCCCTGTTCCCCGCTCTGATCGCGATGGTCTCGCTGATCGGCCTGGTTGGGGATCCGAAAAGCACGACCTCGACCCTGACCGAGATCATCACCTCGATCGGTCCGCAGTCGGCGGCGGAGACCTTCTCCGGCCCGATCGAATCGATCGCCTCCAACCGGAGCGCCGCCGGTTTTGCCTTCGTCTCGGGATTGGTGGTGGCGTTGTGGTCGGCTTCGGGCTACGTCGGCGCCTTCATGCGTGCCTCCAACGTCATCTACGAGACGCCGGAGGGGCGGCCGTTCTGGAAGCTGCGCCCGCTCCAGCTTGCTGTGACGCTGGCGATGATCCTCCTGCTGACCGCCCTGGCGTTGGCGCTGGTCCTGACCGGGCCGGTGGTCGAGGCGGTGGCGGACCCGATCGGGCTCAGCGGCACGGCGGTCAGCATTTGGAACATCGCCAAGTGGCCGGCGATGGTGGCGATCTTCCTGCTGATGGTCGCGGTTCTCTACTACGCCTCCCCGAACGTGAGGCTGCGCGGCTTCAAATGGGTCACGCCGGGGAGCATCGTGGCGATCGTCGTCTGGGTGATCGCCTCAGCAGCCTTCGCTCTCTACGTCGCGAACTTCGGCTCCTATGACAAGACCTACGGCACCCTCGGTGGCCTCGTCGCCCTGCTGGTCTGGTTTTGGATCAGCAACCTGGCGATCCTCTTCGGCCATCAGCTGAACGCCGAGCACGAGCGCAGCGTCGAGATCGAGGAAGGCCAGCCCCGGGCCGAGCGGGAGATCCAGCTCGAGCCGCGCGACGAGCCCAAGGAGCAGAAGACCGCCTAGTCCCGCCTCAACGCCTCCTTCGCCCTCTCGGCCGCCCGGTCGAGACCCTCCTTGACCTTTCCGGTCGTCTTGTCGACCTTGCCCTCGCGCTTGAGGTCATCGTCGTCGGTCAGGCTGCCGGCGGCTTCCTTGAGCCGCCCCTTGGCGTCATCCTTGTTGCGAACGTCGTCGGCCATGCCGGTCTCCTCCTCTGGGTCGTTTCGATCGTCAGCCTTTCGCTACCCGGGTCGGGGCAGGCTCACGCCAGGGCGCGGTTCACGAACGAGCCGGGTGCTATACTGAACTATATGGTTCAGTATCAACAGATAGATCGGACCCTCGGCGCCCTGGCGGATCCGACTCGTCGAGGCATCCTCGAGCGGCTTGGCCGCCAGGGTGATGCCAGTGTCAGCGAGCTCGCCGGGCCGGCCGGTATGTCCCTGACCGGGATGAAGAAGCACCTCCGGGTTCTGGAGGAGGCCGAGCTGGTGAGCACCGAGAAGGTGGGGAGGACGCGCCGCTGCAGCCTCGGGCCGAAGCGCCTCGAGGACCTGCAGGCGTGGATGGACTCCTACCGAGCGATGCTGGAGGAGCGGTTCGATCGGCTCGAGGAGTTGCTCGAGCGAACGAAAGGAGACGCACCATGAGCGAGCAGGAGATTGCAACCGTGACGACGCCGACCGACCGGGAGATCCACGTCGAGCGGGTCTTTGACGCACCGCGGGAGCGGGTCTTCGCCGCCTACACCGATCCGGAGCTGATTCCGGAGTGGTGGGGTCCAAGGGGCACGACCACCGAGGTCGACCATATGGACGCGACGACGGGGGGAACCTGGCGATTCGTGGTTCACAACTCAGACGGCAGCCAGTCCGGCTTCCGGGGCGCATTCCGCGAGGTGGTCGCGCCCGAGCGGATCGTGCAGACGTTCGAATGGGAGGGCATGCCGGGCCACGTCTCTGTAGATACCGCGACCTTCGAGGACCTAGGCGAGCGGACCAGGGTCGTCTCGACCTCGATCTTCCACACCCCGGAGGAGCGGGACGGAATGCTCGCGTCCGGTATGGAAAGGGGCATGAACGAGACCTACGCCCGCCTCGATGAGTTGTTGGCGAAGCAGGCCTG
>DATNGU010000308.1:0-2547 GCA_035605775.1 Solirubrobacterales bacterium
CGGCACCGCGATCACGGCCGACCTCGGCGCCCGCAAGATCCGCGAGGAGCTCGACGCCCTGCAGGTGCTCGGCGTCGACCCAATCAAGAACCTGGTCGTGCCGCGCTTCCTAGCGCTGATGATCATCACCGGCCTGCTCGACATCTTCGCGATCGTCTTCGGCCTCACCGCCGGCATCGTCGCCTCGCTCCTCTATGGCGCACCGTTGGGTGGCTTCTTCGCAACCCTCTTCAGCAACGCCCTCACCACCGACGTCTGGGGCTCGGTCCTGATGTGCACGCTGTTCGGCGGGATCATCGCCGTCGTCTGCTGTTACAAGGGGATGACCGCCTCGGGCGGCCCCGCCGGCGTCGGGCGCGCCGTCAACCAGGCAGTGGTGATCGCCTTCATGGGGGTCTTCTTCTTCCTCTACCTGTTCACCACGATCCTGCTCGCCTCCAACCCCGAATTGCAGTCGATCCGGTGAGCGCGGAGCGGTGACGGGTTGGCTCGACGTCCCCCGCGGCTGGCTCGAGTCCTTCGGCGAGATCGCCCGCTTCGGCTCCAGGGTCGCCGGCCTCGTCTACTCGGGCCGGGTGATGCAGTTCTTCGGCGAGAGCCTGCGCCAGGCGGGGATCCTGATCTTCGGCTCGGCGCTGGTGATCTGGGCCTTCGTCTTCATCCTTGGCCTCAACTGCGGCGTGATCGGTGCCTACTTCAACCGCTCGATCGGCGCTCCGTCGCTGGCCGGCCTTTTCTCCGCCTACTGCGACCTGCGCGAGGGTCTGCCTTACGCCTTCGGCTACATCCTCTCGGCCAAGGTCGGTACGGGGATCGTCGCCGAGATCGGTGCGATGCGGATCTCCGACGAGATCGACGCGCTCGAGGTGATGGGGATCCCGCCGGTCACCTTCCTCGCCGCGACCCGCTTGCTGGGCGCCTGGATCGCCGTCCCGTTCCTCTACTTGGTCGGGGTCGGGGTCGTCTACTTCGCTAGCTATCTCGCCGTCGTGCAGCAGATCGGCGACGTCTCATCTGGCGGCTACCTGCTGATCTTCTGGACCTTCCAGGACTTCGTCGACGTGATCTTCAGCCTGACCAAGGGAATGATCATGACCACGGTGATAGTCCTGGTCGGTTGCTACTACGGCTATACGGCCTCTGGCGGGCCGGTGGGAGTGGGGACGGCGACCGCCAAGTCGATGGTGGTCAACATCATCCTCGTCCACATCATCGGCATGCTCGGCACGCTGGTGTTCTACGGCGCCAACCCGCGGGCGCCAATCGGCGGCTGACCCGAGCTACGTTGAGCCCTCAGGGCAAAACGTGAACCTCGTCAGGCGGATCGCGTGGCCGTGGCCGTAGCTCTGGCGGGTTTGCGGTGGCGACGGAACATCTCCGTTACCCACTGGACGCCGCGACGCTCCAGCAGCGGTTCGCGAAAGCGTTCGAAGCCCCTTGCCGAGGGCGAGTCGGCTTGGAGCGGCGCCTCATCGGGAAGGGCCACTGGGTAGAAGAGCGAGGCGGCGGTGAGGTCGGCGACGCTGAAGCGATCTCCGACCAGGTATTCGCCGTCGCCCAGCTCGGCCTCTAGCCGGTCGAGGGCGGCGAGGACCTTGGCCCGCCCCCGCTCGGCCTCCTCTGCGTCGCCGGCGCGGAAGCGAAGCGCCGTGAAGGCGCGGGCGTAGGCGGCGGTCGCGCGGCCGAACTTGGCCAGCGGGGCGGGAGCCGTCTGTTCCATCAATTCGGCGAAGCGCTCTGGGTCGTTGCCGAACTCGTGCCAAGCGAGCTGGCGGACGTACGGGCCCAGCTCCTCATCGAAGAACTCCTCCAGCTCGAGCGCGCGGCGTCGTTGCCCGATGTTCGCCGGGTAGAGGGGCGGCTCGGGGAAGCGCTCCTCCAGCGCGGCGACGATCGCGGTGGAGTCGCCGATCCGTCGCCCATCGATGCTCAGGACCGGGAGCGTGTATTGGGCGCCGCGGGTCAGCCAGAGCGCAGCGGCCATGTGGGCGCCCGGCACGGGCGAGCGGCGCTGGTGCTCGACGCCCTTCCAGGCGAGCGCCCAGCGCGCCTTCTCGCTGTAGTGCGAGACATCGATCTGCCAGAGGGTGGGTAATGCGTCGCTCATGCTGGAACCGGTCGCCTTGTGCCAGCATAGGGGGCGATGGCACCACTTGGGAATTCCGAGATCGAGGCGAGGCTGGCGGAGCATCCCGGCTGGAAGCGCGAAGGCGACGCTATCCGCAAGAGCTTCAAGCGCACCGACTTCGTCGGCTCGGTGAACTTCGTCAAGAGCCTGGTAGAGCCGGCCGAGTCGATGAATCACCACCCCGACCTGGAGATCTCCTGGGACACGGTCACCGTCTCGCTCTCCACCCATTCCGAGGGTGGCATCACCCCGGCCGACTTCGAGCTCGCGGCAAAGATCGACGCTTTGGCCTAGGCCCCCGTCGCTACGGTGCCGGAGTGGCCGAGGAGCTGAGAATCGACGCGGAGCTGTCCATCCCCATCGGGGAGGTCGAGCTGCGCACCAGCCGCTCTTCGGGTCCCGGCGGACAGCATGCCAAC
>DATNGU010000309.1:0-2470 GCA_035605775.1 Solirubrobacterales bacterium
GGTAGGCGCCTTACTACGGCGTGAGCGGTTGTCGACTCTGTCAGGCTGAGAGGCGATGGCCGTCGAAACCGCAGCCGCACCGGTCTTGCCTCCGGCGCCTACGGTCCCTGACGACCAGGTGATCGTCCTTTTTGGGGCGACGGGCGATCTGGCGAAGCGAAAGCTCTTGCCCGGCATGTTCCGGTTGATGGAGGCGGGACTGATGCCCGAGCGCTTCGTCATCGTCGGCGCCGCGCGAAGCGAGCTCGACGGTGAAAGGTTCGCCGGCTTGGTGCGTGAGGCGTTGGCCGGGTCGGGTCGCAAAGCGCCGTCAGCCGACGCCTGGGAGCGATTCGCCGCTTCGCTCAGGTTTGCCCCTGTCAGCAAGGGGTTCGATGCCCTGGGGGAGGAGGTGGAGCGAGCGAGGCGAGAGCTGGGGGGCGATCCCAGGCTGCTGCACTACCTCTCGTTGCCGCCGAGCGCCCATGCGGAAGTCATCGCCGAGCTTGGAGCGCTGGGGCTGGGCGAGGGAGCAAAGATCATCCTCGAGAAGCCGTTCGGCACTGACCTCGCCTCGGCCCGCGAGTTGGACGCTCGCCTGCACTCCGTCTTCGACGAGGAGCAGATCTTTCGCATCGACCACTACCTCGGGCGGGAGGCGGTTCAGAACCTGCTTGCGGTGCGGTTCGCGAACGGCATGTTCGAGCCGGGCTGGAACCGTAACCACGTCGACCACGTTCAGATCGACGTTCCGGAGACGCTCTCGATCGGCATGCGGGCGAGCTTCTACGAGCAGACGGGAGCCTTCAGGGACATGGTCGTCACGCACCTGTTCCAGTTACTCGGCTTCGTCGCGATGGAGCCACCGACGTCGATGAGTGCGAAGTCGCTGGTGGCGGAGCGGCAGAAGGTCTTCGACGCGATGCTCCCCCTCAACCCCGCCGAAGTGATCCGCGGTCAATACGCCGGCTACCGCGAGGAAGAGGGTGTTGCGCCGGACTCCGACACCGAGACCTTCGCGGCCCTGCGCGTCTTCATCGACAACTGGCGCTGGGCCGGCGTTCCCTTCTACCTGCGGTCGGGGAAGCGGCTCGCCGAGAGCCACCACGTGCTCACGGTTGCCTTTAGCGAGCCGCCGCGACGGATGTTTCCGCTCGACTGCAACCACTTCGCGGAGTCCTTCGGCTGCGACCATCTGACCTTCGAGCTCGGCGATCCCGGCAGCATCTCGACTTCCTTTTTGGCCAAGGTTCCCGGTCCGACGATGCAGCTCGGACAGGCGCACATGCACTTCCGCTACGACGACAGCTTCGGCGGGCCGGAGCAGGCGCTCGACGCCTACGAGCGACTTATCCACGACGTCATGGTCGGCCATCGCACCTTCTTTACGACCTCCGAAGCCGTCGAGCGCCTTTGGGAAGTTTCGGACCCCGTCCTTCGCGATCCACCTCCGCTCGAGCTCTACGAACCCGGCTCCTGGGGACCCGACTCGATCAACACCCTGGTGGAACCGCGCCGCTGGCACCTGCCCAGCAGCCATATCTAGGTTCGCCGGAACGGAAAAGGGCCCCGTGAGGGGCCCCTTGTTTCCGAAGGACGTACCACCAGAGAGTTCTAAGTCGCTGGCTCGTCGGTCCTCTAGCTTTGAAAGTCTTGGCGCTGGCGCTGCGACGACTGATACATAAACACGCCGTCTGGGAAAAAGTTGCACCGCTTGCATCGGTAGTTGCAGGGGTCGACTTGAGCGGCGGCGGCTCTTGCCGACGCGCTGCTAGATTCAGGTGCCCGCTGGGGCGCTTAGCTCAGTTGGGAGAGCGCCAGCTCGACAAGCTGGAGGTCACTGGTTCGAGCCCAGTAGCGCCCACTCCGTCATCCTCCGAAGGAGCGTCGATGAGCCATCGCCTGTTGCGCGCCGAGGACGCCTTCTGGCGCGAGTCGAACCAGATGCGGGTTCTCAACACGGACCTTGCCAAGCAGCTCGAGGCGACGCGCCTTGGGGCGCGGCTCTGGCGGTTGCGGCCGGGTCAGGCGTCGACCTGGCACCGGCACGAGCAGGAGGAGGAGCTCTATGTGGTGCTCGAGGGTCGCGGCCGGATACGGGTCGATGACGAGACGCTCGAGCTGGGGCCGCTCGATTCGCTCCGGGTCGAGCCCGACTCGATGCGGCAGATCTTCAACGACACCGACGCCGATGCGCTCTGGCTCGCGGTGGGGGCGCCGCAGAGTCCGGCGAACACCCTCGAGATGAGCGAGGCGCAGCTGCGCCGGCTCTATCCCGAGGGGCCGCGGGTGCTGCCGCCGGAGCTCGGCGGGGGCGAGTTCAGACCGTCGCCGGCATCTGAACCTGGGTGAGGCGAATGCTGTTGCCGGAGGGGTCGCGGAAGCCGGAGTCGATCCCGTAGGGACGCTTCTCGGGCACTTCGGTGAACTCGACCCCGCGCCCCTTGAGCTCCTCATAGGAGGCCTGGCAGTCGTCGGTAGTGAGGAAGAC
>DATNGU010000310.1:0-2020 GCA_035605775.1 Solirubrobacterales bacterium
CCTGATGTGGGGCGGCGAGATGCCGCGACGCAGCCGTTCAGTCGACGTGCTGGTGCGCAAGGTACGGGCCAAGCTGGAGCTTGCCGCACCAGACTGGCGCTACATCCACACCCATTTCGGGATCGGATACCGGTTTACGCCGGAGCAAGTCGCTAGTGGCGCAGCGTGAGCTAGATCACGCTTTAAGATATATCCAGATGATATATATGAAGCGTGGAACTGAGCGCCACTGCCTACGTGATCTTGGGAATGGTCAGTCGCGAGCCGCGGTCGGGCTATGAGATCAAGGCGGCGGTCGACAACACGACCCGATTCTTCTGGGCGGCCAGCTACGGCCAGATTTACCCGGAGCTGAAACGCCTCTCCGAAGCAGGCCTGGTGGAGGGGATCGACGCACCCCGGGGGGATCGCAAGCGAACCGTCTATGCGATCACCACCGACGGCGAAGCCGAGCTGAAGGCATGGCTGCGACAACCGCCTGAGTCGTCCGAGATGCGCGAAGAAGGGCTGCTCAAACTCTTTTTCTCCGGAGTGCTGCCAGCCGGGGAGGCGGTCGAGACGCTGCGCGCGATGCGTAAGCGACGGCTCGAGCTGAGCGAGCGTCTGCGCGGTATGGAACCGGGCGCACTCGAGAAGGAGGACCCCTTCCCGCTGATGGTCCTGCGGGCGGGAATCGATTTCAACCAGTGGTTCGCCGATTGGTGCGAGCAGATGGAGGCCCAACTGCTCGACTCGGCACGACAGGAAGGGAGCGCCTGATGTTCGACTCACTCGCCCGCCTAGCCAACGGCCACGCCCGCCGGGTCGGCCTTTTCGCGATCGCCTTCTTCCTGCTGGCCGGCGCGGTCGGCGGCTCCGTCGCCGACCGGCTCGACCCCTATGGCGCCGACGACCCCTCGACCGAGGCCGTGAAGGCGAGGGAGCAGCTGCAGGACGCCGGGCACCGGATCCCCGGCGTACTGGTCCTCGTCGACGACGCGCCAGTCGCCAAGGCCTCGACCCGCCGCCGCATCACCGCACTCGAGCAGGAGCTGCGCGGCCGGGCCGAGGTCAAGTCGGTAACCGGCTACTACGACACCCGCTCCCCCGACTTCGTCTCCCGCGACGGCAATGCCACCTACCTGGCGGTTGCGCTGAGGCCGATCGACGACAAGGAGTGGCAGGAAGCGGGCGCCGACGTCGCCGATCAGCTTGCCGGCCGGCCCGGAATCACCGTCGGTGGCGCGGCGGTCGCCCAGGAGCAGGTCAACAAGCAGGTAGAGGAAGACCTGCGCATGG
This sequence comes from Solirubrobacterales bacterium, assembly GCA_035605775.1. GTDB lineage: Bacteria > Actinomycetota > Thermoleophilia > Solirubrobacterales > 70-9 > VRUE01. Next base: position 1,279 of record DATNGU010000310.1, read on the forward strand.
CCGAGATACTCGCCTTCCCGCTGCTCTTCCTGCTCTCCTTCCTCTTCTTCCGCAGCGGGATCGCGGCGCTGCTGCCGGTGATGATCGGCCTGCTGGCGATCGTCGGCACCTTCCTGATCCTGCGCGTTGCCAGTGAATTCGGCTCGATCTCGATCTTCGCCCTCAACCTGACCACCGGCCTCGGCCTCGGCCTGGCGATCGACTACAGCCTCTTCATCGTCTCCCGCTATCGCGAGGAGATCGCCAAGGACGGGCCGGGATTGGCCGCGATGCGCCGGGTCCTGGCCACCGCGGGGCGGACCGTCTTCTTCTCCTCGCTGACGGTGGCGGCGGCGCTCGCCTCGCTGCTCGTCTTCCCGCAGCGCTTCCTCTACTCGATGGGGCTGGGCGGCTCGCTGGTCGTGCTGCTGGCGGCGCTGATCTCGCTGACCGTACTGCCGGCCGTGCTGACCCTGCTCGGCACCCGGGTCAACTCGCTGGCGCCGAGCTTCCTGCAGCGCCGCGCCGAAGCCGACACCCAACCCGACGAGCATGGCTTCTGGTACCGCCTCTCCCGCTTTGTGATGCGCCGGCCGGTGCCAATCGCGACCTTCAGCGCCCTGCTGCTGATCGTCATGGGGCTGCCCTTCTTCAACATCAAGTTCAACACCGTCGACCCCACGGTGTTGCCCAAGGAGGCGAGCGCGAGGCAGGCCTACGACACGGTCAGCGCCGAGTTCCCGCCCTACCGGGAGACGCCGAT